>NZ_JBEOSJ010000014.1:0-209371 GCF_040302905.1 Streptomyces sp. NPDC096193
GGGTCTCGCTCGCCCTCACGGCCGGCTTCGTCCTCGCGCTGCTGCTCGGCCGCAGGGAGTTCTACGCGAAGGGCGACCGCACCACCGTGACGGTGGTGCGAGCCGGTGCGTGTTGAACCGCGAAGGGGACCGGCGTACGGCACGAGGACGGATGCGTCCGAGACGACCTTGCCGCTGTCCCACACGTCCGGGTGGGACAGGCCGGCGGCGCTGGTCGCGACACGCACGTGGTACGCGCTCTGCCGCTGTTCCCGGCCGGGCCGAGGTCATCGGCCGGCTCAGGCGCGGACGGGCGGCGTCGAGCCCCAGCGGCTGCCGCACGTACTCGACCGTCGGGGAGGCGATCCGCAAGGCGCTCGGGCCCGCGCGTCCCGCGGCGGGAGAGGGAACGGCCACGGCCGGTCCGGCGCCGGCGGCCACGGCTCCCGCGGTGGCGACGGCGCTCGCGAGGATGTTCCTTCTACTGATCACAGCGGCCCCTGGAGGGAGAAGGTGAGGCGATTCACAGCCGCGAACGTAGGGCGCGTATGGCGGGCGTCAATGCGCGTGCGCGCCCTTTCGGACGTGTGGAGGTGACCTGCGGAAACGGCCGAGGTGCCGGCAACTCGGTTTCATTGAAAGGTGAGCGAACCCTTTCACTACTCGGCCGACCGTGGAGACACGGGCGGCTCCGGGCCGGCACTGGGCTACAACTGCCGCAAGTGGTCCCGGAGTCTGCGGGCCACCTGAGCCATGAGGGCATCGGCGCCCGGCTGGGTACTGGCCGGAACGAGCGACTCGGTGAAGACGGCGACGGCGAACGCCTGACCGTCAAAGTGCTCGACGACCCCGACCTCGTGGCGGAGGTTGAGCAGGGTGCCGGTCTTGGAGGACCAGGAGGTGGCGTCGGAACTGAAGTCGGGGGCGAGCCGGTGCCGGAGCATGTTCTGGGCCATGAGGTCGCGCACCCGCTCGGCCACCTCGGGATGGATCACCGACGGCGTCCACAGCGCCTGGAGCAGATCGACGTACGCGCGGGGGCTGCCGGTGTTGGCGCGGGTGGTGTCGAGTTGCGGCACCCGGTGTCCCCGGCCGCTGGTGCCGGCGTCGATCGCGAGGGCGTGCGCGAGATGGGCCTCGGCGGCGTCGAAGCGTTCCACAGGTGTGTCGGACAGCTCGCGCATGCCGTGCCGGACGGTGATACCGCGCAGACCGAAGCGGTGGAGGATCTCGGCGACCCGGGCAGGCGGGGTGAGGTCGAACAGGACGTCGGCGGCCGTACCGTCACTCACGCAGGTGCTCAGATAGAGGAGGTCGTCGAGCGCGATCCGGGCGGGGTGGCGGAAGCGGCTCAGTCCGGTGGGGCCGGGCGTGGTGATCCGTCCTGGGCGCACGTCGAGCACGGTCGCACCGTCCAGCTCACCCAGCCGGATACGCTCCGCCGTCGCCAGCGCGAGCGGGACCTTGACCAGGGAGGCGGCAGGCAGTTGGGTGTCCGGCTCGATCCCGAGCTCGTCGCCCGTGTGCAGATCCCGGACGAGCAGACAGCCGTGCAGACCGCCGTCGTGCAACTCCCGGCGCAGGCCGCTCAGCAGGGCTTCGGTGCTCACGCCGAGGTACCTCCGGTGCTGCCTGCCGGGGCGCCTGCCGCACTGCCTGCCGGTGCACGTGTCGGGCTGCCTGCCGGTGCGCCCGCTCCGAGGCAACGGGCGATGGCCTCGCCCAGGCGCGCTTCGACGGTCTGGGGATTGCCGTCACCGGCGGCGACGAGAGCGAACCCCCTGCTGAGCGCGATCTCGCCGATGGGCCGCCAGTGCAGGGCGAGTTCCTCGGCCTGCGCGGGCGAGCACAGCAACAGATCCGGTGAGCAGAGGACTTCCGCCGCCGCGGATGTCAGATCGGCCGCGGCGGCGAGCTGGGCCGGGCGTAAGCCGACCGCGTCCCGCAGCCGGGTGAGCGGATCACGAATGTGCGGCACGTCGTCTTCCGGCTGGATCCAGACACGGGATGCGGGATCGACCGAGGCGCGGCCGACCCGCAGAGTTTCGAGGTAGAGGCGCTTCACTCCGGGATGCCGGGCACCGGCGAGCCCGAGCGGCACGGACCATGTCGCCTCGTCCGCCGGCACGGCCAGCAGCGCGGCCCGCACCTGCTGCGCATGGACGAGTTCCCTGCGCCGGGCGGGAGCCGCGACCCGCAGGTCGAGGGTGACACCGTGCCCCCGTGCCTCGGCGACGAGGCGGGCGAGGGAGGCCACCGGGCAGATGCCGGGCACGGCAAGCCGCCACGGTTTGAGCCTGGCGGCCTCCGACTCGTTCAGCAGCACCTCGGCCGCCTGCACGAGCTGCCTGGCCGTCGGCAGCATGTCCCGGCCGAAGGGGGTGAGGACCGCTCGCCGCGAGGTGCGCTCGAACAACTGCTCACCGAAGCGTTCCTCCAGGGCGGCGACCCGACGGCTCGCCACCGGCTGCGACATCCGGGCAGCGGCGGCGCCGACGGTGAAGCTCCCGTGCTCGCTGACGCTGACGAACGCGCGACATGCTGCCACCAGATCCACGGCCCGACCCTATGTCATTTCGGCATGGAACAGCGCGGGACCGTATTGGACCGCATGGCCATCGGAAGGTGAGGGTGGTCCGGCACAGATCACCACGCACCGGGACGGAGCCGAGCTCTGTCCCCTACGTGCCCCGCGTGCGGGGCGCCCCGGAGGTTCGGAGCATGCACCACACCCGCGTCCGCCACGCCCTTGCCGGCGCGCTCGCCACGCTCGCGCTCGTCCCGCTGGTGGCCTGCGGCGGCCCGCAGGAGTCGCCGTCGTCGTCCCCCTCCGGGTCGTCCCCCTCCGGGTCGTCCTCGTCCGCCTCGCCGGGGAGTACGCGTACGGATGCGAATGCCTTCGTGGGCGAACTCACGGCACTGGAGCGCAGATTCGACGCACGACTCGGTGTGTACGCCATCGACACCGGCACGGGACGGGAGGTGGCCCACAACGACGGCGAGCGATTCCCGTACGCCTCCACGTTCAAGGCGCTGGAGGCCGGTGCCGTACTGCGCAGGTACTCCATGAGCGGGATGGACCGGGTGATCACCTACTCCAGGGACGACCTGATCGCCAACTCTCCCGTGACCGAGAAGCACGTCGAGACGGGGATGACGCTGGCCCAACTCTGTGACGCCGCGGTCCGTTTCAGCGACAACGCGGCGGCCAATCTGCTTTTCGACGCGCTGGGCGGCCCCCAGGGGCTGGGCGCCGTGCTGAAGGAGATCGGCGACGACGTCACCCGGATGGAGCGCCGCGAGCCCGAACTGAGCCGATGGACCCCGGGCGACACACGGGACACGACCACACCGCGGGCACTGGCCGAGGACCTGCGCGCCTTCGTCCTGGGAGACGTCCTCGGCAGGGCCGAACGCGCACAGCTCACGACGTGGCTGCGGACCAACACCACCGGAGCGAACCTCATCAGGGCCGGGGTCCCGAAGGGCTGGGTGGTCGGTGACAAGACCGGCACGGGCAGCGGCTACGGCGCCCGCAACGACATCGCGGTGGTGTGGCGGCCCGACGGCGCCCCCATCGTCATGGCGATCATGTCGAACCGCGCCGAGAAGACCGCCGAGCACGACGACAAGCTGATCGCGCAGGCGGCGTCGGTGGTCGCGAAGTCGCTGTCGTAGCGGCGGATTGCTGTACGACCGTGCCGGCTCCGCGCACTCCGCACACCGGCACCGGCAATACCCGCGATCTCACCGATGTGCCGGGTAGGGCTCCGGTCCCATCCCGTCAGCAGTTCTGACCCTCTGCCTCGACGAACGCGTGCGAGCGGTACTCGGTGAGGGCGTCCTCCTTGGCGTACCCGTACACATCGACGCACTTTCCCGCTGCGCCGTAGACCACCACACCGCCGGCATAGTGCTCGAACGTGCCGCCGTCCCTCCAGACGGTCTTCCAGTCCGCGCGTCGGATGGAAACTGCCATGGGGTGTTTCCCGTTCATCTCGTCCGTCACCTTGGCGCAGAACGTTCCGCGGTTCGCGGGCGAGTACCAGATCCGCAGCAACGGCCGTCCGGGCCTCCCTTCCCAGTTGTCGGTCATTTTGCGGGTCACGATCTCGGCTCCGGAGCAGGTGCTCACCGGACCGCCGTATCCGGGAGGTGCCGCTGCCGCCGCCTGCGGCGCTGTCAGGGCCACGCCCGTCATGGCGAGTACGGCCGCGCCTGCCAGAGTGAGTGCACGCTTCATGGGTCCCCCTGAGTGTCGGATACGGATGTCTCGCCGTTGTCCTCACCAGACATTCCGGCGGACGGAAAGGGGTAGCGCTGAACCGGCCTCCCTGCGGGTCGCGTTCGCGCCATCACTTCGCGAGGCGACCCGTCGTGAGACCGCCGGCCCCCGTGCTGAAGACTGTGGACCATGGAGTTCTTCTGCTACCACCGCGACCGCCCGGGTTCCCTGGAGCTCCGTCACGAGCTGCTGGAAGCCCACTGGTCCTACATGGACGGGTACGCGGCGGAGATGATCGCCCGTGGCCCGACCCTCACGGGCGACGGCGAAGTGCCCACCGGCAGCGTGCACATCGTCGACCTCCCGGATCCCGCCGCCGCCCGCGCGTTCGCCTTCGATGAGCCCGGTTACCAGGCGGGGGTGTACCGCGACGTGCTGCTGCGCCGGTGGCGCAACCTGCTCGGCCGCACCATGTGGGACTTCGCCGGTGGGCCTGATGACGGCAACCGGTATCTGGTGCTCGGCCTCGGCACGGGGCAGGCCGCCGACCTCACGGTGTCGGGCGGCCGGGACGAGCTGATCGCCTACGGGCCGCTGCTGTCCGACGACGGCTCCACCTGGGTGGGTACGGCCGCGCTGCTGCGGGCACCGGACCAGGACACGGCACGCGCCGTCCTGACCCCGGAGCGGTACGCCGACATCGAGGTTCACCCCTGGCAGTTCGGTGGCCGAAGGTCGTGAACTCCCGTACACGGGAAGGAAAAAAGCCCGAGTCGGGGTCAGCCGGTGGTTGGTGAGGCGTCCGGGCACCGGGCGAAGTCGGCGAGCGTGCGGAAGTCGTGACCGCGCAGCCCTATCCGCGGATTGACATGGTGCAGCAGCCCATGCCCGCGGTGGTGGGCGGTCACGTACTCCTCGTCCAGGCCGCTCTGCTCGTCGTCCACCCAGGCGAAGGCACGGCCGTCCGCGAAGTCCACCAGGAGACCTGTCTTCCAGTGGACCCCGTCGGGCCGTTCCTGGAACAGGGCGTCGCCGAAGTCGACGTAGGGGAGTTCGGGAAGTCCGAGCACCGGGGCTATCCAACGGTTGGCATCGGCCATCCATGTCGTCGCCCAGCACAACTCGTAGCCGAGCCCGAGCAGGGCCGGCCCGTGCTCCGGGTTGAGCCACACCCGCAGGGGGCGCCGCCGGGTCGAGAGTCCGTCCGGGGTCCCGGCCGGCCGGGGCACTCTGAGTGTGGTGTACCCGTCGGGACGCCTCTCCGGTTTGGCCGCGTAGGGGTTGAGAGGACCGTCCACATCGAGGAACAGCAGTGGTCGGCTCATGCTCACCCCCCGGCTCTGGTTGGTCTCGGCCCCCGTCAGGGGAGCGTAACGTCACCGGCCTCCCGCCGAGTCACTCCGATATGGCGCCGGGACGTCCGGGCCGGTCGAGGCCACGGGTGCAGAACGAGAGCCGGGCGCGACCGGCGTCGCGTACGCCTGAAGGACGACGGTGGTGTTCACCGACCGAGCACATGCGGCGGTGTGCCCCGGGCTGATCAGTCGCCGCCCGCAACCAGATCGTCTGATCATGCGTGGTACGGAGCACGGCGTGCGCTCACGACCGCGGCGCGGGACGAGCACCGAACGGATGGGTCGACCTTGGTGGGGCGGACGAACGGCCTTGTGGCATCGGGTAGTTCCGCTGCGTCCTCGGAGGCGAGGGCCGCGATCGCCCGGCGCAGGCCGACCCTTCTCACGCCGTGGCGCCGCGGCAAGGACGAGAAGCACCCATCGCCTTGGGCCCGCGGGCGTGTTCTCGCCGCGCTCGCCGTCCTGACCGCCGGACTCCTGGCCTTCCCCTCCGCCGTACCCAACACCGCGGTTCGTCTCGGCAGCCTGCTGGAGGCCTTCCTGCCATGGCTCGGCCTGGCCTTCCCCATGCTGCTCGGGCCGGCCCTGCTGCGCCGGTCCGCCCTCGCGCTGGTGGCCCTGCTGCTGCCCTCGGCCGTCTGGGCCGGCCTGTTCGGCGGGATGCTGCTCGGGGAGGGCCGGATGACGTACGACTTCCTGGCCGTGCAGCACAACGTCAGCGATGAGAACACCGACCCCGCGGGCACCGCCGCCGCCCTGGCCGACTCCGCACCGGACCTCATCGCCCTGGAGGAACTGACGCCTGCCGCTCTGCCGGCCTACGAGAGAACGCTGGAGTCGGCCTATCCCCACCACACGGTCAGAGGCACCGTCGGGCTCTGGTCGGCGTACCGCTGTCGGACGTCCGGACGGTGGACATCAAACCGAAGGGGATCGGGGACGGCTGGAGCCGCGGGCTGCGTTCCACCGTGCGGACGCCGCGCGGCGACCTCGCGGTGTATGTCGCCCACCTGCCCTCGGTCCGCATCGGACCCAGCGGGTTCGGTTCAGGCCGACGGGATGAAAGCGCTCACCTGCTGGGTGCGGCCCTCAGCGTGGAGAAGCTGGACAAGGTGGTCCTCCTCGGGGACCTCAACAGCACACTGGACGACCGGGGACTCGCGCCGGTCACCTCGAGGCTGACATCGTCCGAGCAGGGATTCTCCTTCAGCTGGCCCGCCGGATTCCCGGTCTCCAGGATCGACCACGTCATGGGCCGTTCGGTGACGGTGACCGATGTGTGGACCCTGTCCGCGACCGGCAGTGACCACCTGCCGGTCGCGGCCGGCATCGACTGGGAGCCCCAGCGCTGACCGGCCGCCGCCGGACCGCGTACCGGCTCGGCCGAACCACCGTGCGACGCGCCCGCCACGACCCGCCCTCACGCGAGCGCCCGGCGGATACCCGCCGCGAAAGCTAGCGTGGGAGCGACGGATCGCTCGATCAGGAGGACGGCATGGCGGCACCACCGAAGGCCGCGCTGGCGAAGTGGAACAAGGTGCGCTCCTTTGCCCTGGGACTGCCGGGTGCCGGCGAGGAGTTCCCCTGGGGCGAGACGGTCGTCAAGGTCAACAAGAAGATCTTCGTCTTCCTCGGAGTGGCGGACGGCAGCTACCCGTTGGGTGTCGGCGTCAAGCTCAAGGACGAGGCCGTGCACGCTCATGCGCTGTCCTGCCCGGGCGCCGAGCCGTCCGGTTACGGCCTCGGTAAGGCGGGCTGGGTGCAGGTCCCGCTCGCCCAGAAGGGTGCACCCTCGGCGGAGGTGCTCTGCGACTGGGTGGAGGAGAGCTATCGCGTCATCGCGACGAAGAAGCTGATCGCCGAGCTCGACGCCCGCTGACCGGCCGTCACTCGGCGACCGGCCGTCCCCGCTGACCCTCCGGTACTCCGCCGACCTTCAGCCGGGTTGCCGTCCCGACCGCCGCTCACTGTCTCCCGGGCCGCCCCCAGACCGGCCCCCGGCAGACCCTCCCGGCTCCCACAGGCACCCTGTTCGGCACGTGTGGGAACGCATCCCGGCCACGTTCGCCGTGGGAAAGCCCTTGCTGTTGATCAGGGAAAGTGTTGCCGAGGGGCAATGTTCTGGCGTTCGCGCGCCGACACCGCCGCATGCCGGTCCAGGCCCGGGATCGGTGTGGGGAAAGTAGACGGCGCCGCTCACCAGCCGCCGGTGAAGGTGGGCTCCACCAAGCCCCGACGTCTTGCGGGGATGCCATGAAGGCGGCATCCCCGCAAGGTACAGGCCCGTCAGCCTCGGCTACGGGGAAGCGGAGGTCAGGTCGCCCACCTGTCGCAGGTGCTGGCGCTCACCCAGCGGTACGAGCTGATGGAGTTGTTGGCCGAGTAGCCGCTGGTGAAGTAGTTGTTGGTGAGGTCGGAGGCGTAGCCCTCGTTGCGGGAGAGGCAGGTGTGGCCGCCGGTCCAGCCCGTGCCGGTTCCGTTGAAGAACTGGACCTCGTAGGAGTTGCCCTTGTTGAGGATGGACGACGCCTTGTTGGTGTCGCTGCCCTGGAAGCTCTGCGAGCTGTCGCCCCAGTTTGCGTCGTTGCCCGTGGCCCGGCCGAGCTGCCCGACGCAGTCGACACTGTCGTAGGCGTACATGTAGCCGGCCACCGCGCCACTGTAGTTGTCGGAGCAGGTCTCGGCGGCGTGCGCGGCGGAGACGGGAATGACGGTTCCGAGAGCAGCCATGGCCAGGACGGTCAGGGCGGCGGGTAGTTTCCTCACGGGTACAACTCCTCGATCATCTGTTGGGTGGGACTCCCCGCGGCCATGACGCCACGGAAATCTTCGGTGCGGCACCTACCGGATTTTGAAGTTCCTGGCCCGGGAAAGGGCGGTCATCCTCATCTGCTGATAGGTTGCGAATTCTTCGGGGTAATCGCGCAGCGTCTTTTCTCTGTATTCGCCTTCGAGAGAACGTGCGGTCTCCCCGAGGGATGTCTTGCTGGCGCACTCGGCCTCGGCCACAGCCAATTTCACTTCGGCGCTCTGGGCTTGGGATGCATTCATCCCTTTGACCAGAGAGTCCCGTTTCTGGCGTATGTCGTCCGGGCTCTTGAAGGGGTTTCCCGACTCGTTCATGCATCGGGACCATGCCTTGACCCCCGCGATCAGGCGCTCGTCCCGGAGAATCCGTGGGACATACAGCGGAGTCAGCCCGGTCACGGTCTTCTTGACCCGGAACCAGGTCGGATAGTCGCCGTAGAGCCGCTCCCGCGCTTCGACGTGACAGCCTTGGCGTGGTGTCCGAATGGTGCCGCCGGACGGCAGCTCGACGGAAATGTTGTCGTCGAAGTCGCCGTCGAGTGCGAGGGAATAGCGGATGCGCTCCTGCTCGGAGAGTGCGTTGTGGTAGGTGACGTTGGGATGACTGCGGCGTGTCTTCTCGGCCGCGATGTCGAAGGGCCGACCGTAGCCGTACCGGCGAGCCCAGTCGACGTCGTCCACCACGTACGCCCCGGCCTTGCGTTCCGCGATGCTCGCCACCGGCCCCGGCCAGTAGCGGTGACCCCGGCGCTCCATGCACTTCTCGATGAGCTTTTCCTCAGCGCGGTCGACCTCGACCTCCTCCGCGACGGTCAGGTCCCTGACCTGTTCACCCGCTGCGCCGACCGCTTCGCCTTTCTGCGGCCGTTCCATGTCCTTCGGGTTTCCGCTCCCGATCCCGCAGCCGACTGCCAGGCAGGCGATGAGAGCCGTGCAAAGAAGGGCAGAGGATTTTTCCTTCACTCGGCACATCCTCCCTCGGTGTTTTCTTCGCCATCAGCTCTGGCTGGCCGGCAGTTTGTGCCCAGGAGACCGTGAAGCTGACGTGACAACGCTCCCGCCCTCCGTCCGTCGTGCTCGCGATCGCCTACGTTGGGAAGCGGGTCTCATCGACGTATGGGGAAAGCAATAGGCCTTTTCCATCCTCGGTCCGAGCCGGCGTGATGCAGGCAGAGGATGGCCTGGACAAGGCTCGTGATGCGGATGTGTGACGCCCCTTTTCCTGGCCTCGCCCTTGGACTTTAGGGTCATCTTCGGCTTGGGAGTTTGTCGTCCGTGCAGGGAACTTTGTCACTTGTGCACAGCCTCAAGTTGACGCTGCGTCAGGTGAGGGCCCTGTGTGTGTGCCCGGCGAAGCCGTTGCGCTGCGAGATCGCATCCCGCCAAACTGAAGTCGGGAACCGTCCGTATCAAGGGGGGACTTGTGGGAGTACGGGTCGAGGTGCTGTCAGGCCGGCTCTATGACCGATGCGGACGGAGGTCTGCCTCGTGAGCCCCGTCCTGGACACGGCGTTCATACTGCCGCGGGACCGGGAGGAAGTGGTCCGGAACGCGGTGTGGGAGTCCATGGTGGCCGTCGATATCGATCACCGTCCCGCGGCTGGGAACATCTCCGCGCGCATGGGGCTCGGCACCGTGGGGCCTATCAGGATCTGTTCGGCGCGGTCGACCGCGGTCACGATTCGTCGGACGGAGCGGCTGAGCCGGGAGGACGAGGAGCCGGCCGTCACTCTCGGTGTACAGATGACGGGCAGCAGCGTGGTGGTGCAGAACGGTCGCGAGTGCCTGCTGAGACGGGGAGACTGCGCCGTCTACGAATCGATCGCTCCCTACACACTTCTCTTCGACGAGGGAGTCGACCACCGCTTCATCCGTTTCCCCCGCGCGGCACTCGCGCTACCCGACCGGTTGCTACGAGACATCACCGCGGTCCCCTTGGGATCCGACAACGCGGTTGCGCGCCTCGCCTTCACCTACTTCTCCCAACTGGCCGTCAGCGACGAATTACACCAGGGTGTGCACGCCGATGCCGTCGTGGCACCCAGCGTCGAACTGCTCCGGGCCGCCCTGACCTCCCAGCACGGTAACTCCAGTCTGGCCAGGTCGCCGTTGGAGGCGACACTCAGCCTGCGGATCACTCAATACCTTCGGCAGCGTTTGGCTGATCCCGATCTGTCGGCGGCACGGATCGCCGCCGCGCACGACATCTCCGTACGTCATCTCTACGATGTGCTGTCCCGGTCGGGCATCAGCCTCGGAGACTGGATCCGTACACGCCGCCTGGCTGAATGCAGGCGAGAGTTGTCCGGCCCGAACGGCCGGCTGCGGACCATCGCAGCAATAGGACGAAGGTGGGGCTTCGTGGACGCGACCCACTTCAGCAAGGTGTTCAAACAGGCATACGGGCTCTCGCCTCGGGCCTGGCGCGACCACAACCACCCCCGCTCCTCCGCGTGACCAACCTTGGACGCTCGGCCCGGGGCCAGGTCGGGCCGAGGGCCGCCGCCATCCCCTCGCCTTCGTCCCTGCGCGCTCGCCGCCTGCGCGGTACTGGCCCGGCGCACGTGATCAACCCCGACAGATCCACTGAACGCCGCCGCCCTGCCCCCCAGGCCCCTGGAGAGGATCACCATGAGTCGTCCGGGGCGGACCGCTGAACAGGAAGCCGGCGTGAAGCGCTTTTCGCGATGAGCTCCTTTTCGCGATCCTCGGGGATCCTCCTTTCCGTGGTGCTCATCGCCATGGGGAATGCCGGAGGATGGCCTCTCCTCGGGATCGTCGTCATCACCCGGAGTGGAGGGTTCCTATTCCTCAGGGGCACACGCGAAAGCCGGCCTTGATGGAGATCCACCATCGCCACTCCGCTCGTCGCGTCGTGAATCGGCCCTGCGGTTCAGGCCGGGTTACGGCACATGGTGCGACGGCTTGGCAGGCCGTCGAGCCAGTGTGCTGGAGTTCAGCGGGCGCGGTTTCTCGTGCGGTGAGTGCCGACGTGCCGGCCGAGGCCGCCGTGCGGACGACGGACTACGGCCACGCGGTGGGCAGGACGGCAGTCCTGTTGCGGACCCTGTCGACTGGACCACTGTCCTGCAAGGGCATGGACGGCGTCCCGATGTCGGTGACCTGATCGTCGTGGCGACTGCCTTCTCCGGGCCTGCGTTGGGCCGGTGCCGGTGCCGGTGCCGGCGCAACAAGCCGTAGCCGTCGGACGGCTGGGCAGGGGGCGCAGTCCCTGCGCTCCCGGCGCACTCGTGCGCCACCGGGCGGCAGGGGGGCGCAGACGGGGCATCAAGGAAACACCACGGCGGAATTCGGTCAATGCATTTCACGGCATTCACCGAATTCACTGGATCGCGACATGCGGAGTGCCGCACCCCCGATTCCCCGAAAGAATGGCTTGTTCCTCTGCCAACCTTTCGTGCGGTATTGACGGGGCAAGCGTGCCGCCCCTTTAGTTGCCCTTGTCCGAACGAGGGAACGGCCAGGAGGACTTCACGCCCTGACTGACCACAGGGGGACGTTCGACATCATCTCCCTGGGCGCACCTGGCCGGCCCGCTGAATTCGATCAGGGGGAAACAGTGAAGACATCACGTTCCGTCTTGGCCGCGGCCGCGCTGGCAGCGGCCGCCGCGCTGCTCACCGGTCCGGCGCCGACGGCATCCGCTGCCGGGACCCAGGGCGGTGCCGTCGCCGACTACGGGCAGAAGAAGGTCAACCTCAAGCAGGAAGGCTGGGGCGACGCCCGCAGTTGCGTCGTGTACTCCAAGAGCGCAGTGCGCTGCTTCAAGACCCACGGAGAAGCGGACAAGGCACTCGGCTACTCCCGCGCCACGGATCCGCTGGCCCGCAGCCTCGGCACCCAAGCACTGCCGGCCTGCGCCTCCGGCTGGACGTGCCTGTACGAGCACGCGAACGGCGGCGGTCGGCGGCTGATCTTCAGCGACTACTACTGGCACAACCTCAACGAGTACAGCTTCAACGACCAGACGTCGTCCTGGCGCAACAGGCAGTCGGACTCCTACGCCTGGCTCGCCCGCGACGAGGGAGGTAATGGCGGCACGATCTCCATCAGCCCCAACTCCTACAGCTCGAACCTCGGCGCCTACAACGACTGGGCCAGCTCGGTCGCCGCCTGACGCCGATCAGCGGCACAGGGAACGCCTGACGCCGATCAGCGGTACGAAGAACAGCGCTCCGCGCCTGCGGGGTGCCGGCTCGACGCCGGTGCCCCGCAGGCGCCCGTCCGTCCGGCCACAACGCGCTCACGGGGCAACCCGGTTGCCGGTCCGGGCCTCCCGCCGACTCGCCTTGCCGCTCACCACGCCCGCCAGCCGACCCACCGCGCGACGGTGATCACGACGACCGGACCACCGGGCGGCCGTTCCGCGTACTGCTCGTACTTCGCCGTGAGCAGGCCGACCCACCGGGCCGTCTCGGGGCAGCGGTCCGGTGGCGGTAGCACATGGGCCCTGCCGTCCGCGCGGGCCCACCACAGCCGGTCCCAGTCCTCCTCGTAGTGATCGACGATCAGGCACACCGAGGGGTTGGCGGCGATGTTGGCGAGGCGTTTCAGCTGTGTCGTCCGCTTCGGTTTGTGGTCCACGGCCAGCACCACCGTGTCGCCCTCCACCGCGAACACCACCGGTACCAGGTGCGGGCGGGCCGTGGCATCGGCCGTCGCGAGATGGGCGACGCGCGACGCGGCGAACCGCTCCCGTACCTGGGTGCTCGTCAGAGCGGGCATGGCACCCTTTCCCCCGCCTCAGCGGTACCGGGCGGCGACATCGGCCAGCCGGTCCAGGAAGGCACGCGTCTCCCCTTCGGGCATCGTCGGCACGTAGAACAGCAGCCGCTCGACCCCGAGGCGGGCGTATTCCTCGATCTGCTCGGGGTCGTCGGACGCCGCGTACACCGTCACCGGCACTTCACGGTCGGCCAGGGCACGCAGCCGCTCGATCTGCGGACCGAGCTGCTCCGGCGGCACGCTGAGGGCCAGCCAGGCATCGCCGAGCCGTGCCACGCGCGGGAACGCGCCTTCCCCGCCGCCGACGTAGATCGGTGGATGAGGCCGCTGCACGGGCTTGGGCCAGGCGAACACCGGATCGAAGTCGACGAACTCGCCGTGGAACTCGGCCGTGTCCTCGGTCCACAGCGCGCGCATGGCGCGCAGCCGCTCGTCCGTGAGCCGGCCACGGGTCGAGGGGTCGGCGCCGTGGTTCCTCATCTCCTCACGGTTCCAGCCGACCCCGATGCCGAAGATCACGCGGCCGCCGGAGACCAGGTCGAGGGAGGCGACCTCCTTCGCCGTGATGATCGGGTCCCGCTGCGGGATCAGTGCGATGCCGGTGCCCAGCAACAGCCGCTCGGTCACCACGGCGACCGCGGTCAGGGCCACGAAGGGATCGAGGGTGCGGTAGTAGATGTCCGGCAGGTCGCCACCGCCCGGGTAGGGGGTCTGGCGGTCGGCCGGGATGTGGCTGTGCTCGGCGACGAACAGGGAATCGAACCCGCGCTCCTCGAGCGCGGTGCCGAGTGCGGTCGGGCTGATGCCCTGGTCGGTGATGAAGGTCGAGACTCCGAATTTCACGTCGGCTCCGGGGAAGGTCGGACACGGGCAGGAACGGGAGGCACGCACTCCTGACTACCCGCCCCGGGAGGTACGGCTCCCACTGACCACCCGGGTGAACCACCCGTCTCCCCGATCTCGTACGGCACTCTCGCCGGTCCCCGCACTGCGCACCCGACTCCTGCGGGGTAATTTGTGCATGTTTCTACCTCTCCGTCCTGCGGACCGAGGACGAAGGAGGCTCCCGGCCGTCAAGCGCGAAGGGTGGACGATGCCGAAGACGACCGTGCACTCGCGGCGGACCCGGACCACCTCGCGCGGACTGCCGGTGGTCGACAGGCGGTCGTGGAGCCCGTCGGACACGCGGCTGCTCGCGGCCGTGGCGGTCGCGTTCACCGTGCTGCAACTGGTTCTGGTACCGCCGTGGATGGGGCTGGGCTGGGACGAGACGGTGTATGTCAGCCAGGTCGGCGGGCAGGCGCCGGCGGCGTTCTTCAGCGCGCCCCGCGCCCGCGGCGTCTCGCTGCTGGTCGCTCCGATCGCTTCCTGGTCGTCGTCCACCGCCCTGTTGCGCGTCTGTCTGGCGGTGCTGGCCGGGCTGGGGCTGTTCATCGCCCTGCGATGCTGGCGGGGCCTGTTCCCCGTGCGCGTGCTCGCGGCGGGCGGCGCGCTGTTCGTGACCCTGTGGATCACGATGTTCTACGGCCCGCAGGCCATGCCCAACTTCTGGGTCGCGATCGGCGCGTTGGCGGCGGTGGGCTGCTTCCTGCGGGCCCAGGCCGACCGCTCCGCCCGGGCGCCCGTGTGGGGGGTGGCGTGCGGCGCGGCCCTGATGGCGCTGATGCGGCCGACCGACGCGGTCTGGGTCGGGCTGCCGCTGTTCGTGCTCCTCGTGTGCGTACCCGGATGGCGGCACCTGCGGCTGCTGGCCGCCCTGTCGGCGGGGCTGCTGGTCGGGGCGGCGCCATGGGTGGTCGAGGCGTACGTGAGTTACGGGGGTCTGCGCACCCGGATGGCCGAGGCCTCACGCGTGCAGGGCGATCTCGGCTGGAACATCGCCGTGGGGGACCAGTTGCGGAGCCTGAGCGGCCGCACCCTGTGCCGGCCGTGCACCAGCCCGATGCCCGACGTGGCGGTACTGCTCTGGTGGTGCGCCCTTCCGCTGCTCGCCGCCCTCGCGCTGGCCGTCGCGGTCCGGGCCCGGCGCACGGCGCGCACGCTGGTACCGCTGGCCTGCGCCGTCAGTGTGGCCGTGCCGTATCTCTTCCTGATCGGCTACGCCGCTCCCCGGTTCCTGCTGCCCGCCTACGCCCTGCTCGCCATTCCGGTCGCCGACGGGCTCCTGCACCTGGCCGTCGCGCCGAGCGGGCGGTGGCGTGCGGTGGCCGTCACCCTGCTGGCGGTCGCACTGGCCGGGCATCTGGCGGTGCAGTACGCGGTACTCTCACGCACCGTGGAGCGCACCACGGTCTCCCGCGCGGCCTGGTCCCGCGTCGTCGAGCAGCTGCACCGGCTCGGGGTGCGACCGCCGTGCCTGCTGTCCGGGCACGAGTCCATTCCGATCGCCTACTACGCCGGCTGCGCCTCCGCGCACACCCATGGCAACAACGCCAACACCACCGCGGCGGAGATCGGCCGCGCGGCGCAGAGGATGCCGGTCGCCGTGCTCACCACCAGCGCCTCGGCCCTGCCGCCGTACGCCCTCACCTGGCGCGCGTACCGCCTGGAAGACCCGGGTCCGTACCGAGGGCTGTACGTCTACATCGCCCCCGGGCCGACCGCCGGACGGCCGGCCGCGGCTACGCGGTGAACGGCAGCCTGTCGTGGCCGAGTTGTGCCACCAGGAGCCGGCCGTCCGCCCGTACGTTGCACTCGCTGATGACTCGATCCACCTGGCAGACCTCGCCGTCGCGGGGCTCCAGACGCAGGGTCACGGTGACCTCGCCCAGGCCCTGGCGGGGGCCGTCCTCCGCCGTGAGTCGGCGGTAGAGCGTGTTCGGCCAGTGGTCGGGGTCGGCGTCCTGCCACATCGTCAGGCCGGCTTCGCTGAAGCGGCAGGCGTGGCCGCCGTGTGGCTCCTGCAAATACGAATGGCTCAGGGGGAGCGTGCCGAGGAGGGGGGTGAGCCGGGTGCGGAGCCGGTCGTTCTCGATCAGACGGTGGCGCTGCCATGTCCTGCCGCTGGTCACGCTCATCCGCAGTGTGGCCAGGAGATAGGGGTGGCCGTCCGGCGCGGTCACGGGTTCGTCGCCGCGCCACGTGGGCCAGGGGAAGACAGGCACAGGTAACGGACCCCCGTGGTCCGGTCCTTGGCTGTCTTTGCCGGTCAAACGCATCATCCGCCGCCCTCCATCGGCAAATTATGCCCCGCCGTCGGCTCCGTGCAGGCACGATCACCCCGCACGGCCCGAATATGCTGCCCGGCCCCGGAAGTTGTTCCACGAGCCTTCGGCGGTGAGGCCGCCACGGCGTGGTGCGCATCGGAGTGTGCCTGGGCCGCCCGATAGCGCGAGGGCGGGATCCCGTAGCGGTCGACGAACGCCTGGCGCAGGGTCTCGGCCGTCCCGAAGCCGCAGCGCTTCGCGACGCTCGCCACCGGTAGTCCGGTGGCGGCCAGCAGGTGGGCCGCCGCCTCGGTCCGTGCGTGGCGCACGAACCGGCCCGGTGTCCGGCCGAGATGCTCGAGGAACAGCCGCGTGAGGTGGCGTTCGCTCACCCCTACCAGCGCGGCCAGCGACTTCGTGGTCAGGTCGGCTCCCGGATGGCTGGTGACGTGGTCGACGACGCGGCGTACGAGGTCGTGCTCGGGCGGGGCGGCGGCGACGAACATGCTCATCTGCGCCTGATTGCCCGGCCGTTGCAGATAGGTCACCAGAGCCTGGGCCACTCCTCGCGCCAGCTCGGGGCCGTTGTCCTCCGCGACGAACGCCAGCGTCAGGTCCAGCGCGCTGGTCACGCCGGCCGAGGTGGACACCTGCCCGTCGCGGATGTAGATGGGGCTCGGGTCCACCGTGACCTTCGGATACGTCATGCCGATCTCGTCGGCCCACATCCAATGGGTCGCGGCGCGTCTGCCGTCGAGCAAGCCTGCGGCCGCCAGGACACCGGCGCCGGTGCACACCGACGCCACGCGCCGGCTCTCGCCCGCGAGGCGGCGCACATGGCCCACGATGCGCGGGTTCGCCGCTGCCGCCTTGAACCCCAGGCCCCCGGAGACGATCAACGTGTCCAGCGGGCCCTTGATCCGTTCGAGACACTCCTGTGCCTGGAGAGTCAGCCCCTGGTCGCAGCTGACCGCCCGGCCGCCGGAGGTGGCCAGGCGTACGCGGTACGGAGGCTTGGCGCCTCCCAGATTCGCCGCCTCCAGCGTCGAGGTCACGCAGGCGATGTCCAGCAACTGCGCCTCGTCGTAGGCGACGACGACCACCAACCGCTCGTCCATGGCCCCCATGCTATGTCCGAAAGACAGGGATCCCAAGTATTCGGACACCGCCTTCGGTCTTCCTTGCCGCTGCCTCGCCGGAATCCGAGGGTGAGGACATCGGTCCGGTCGTCACAGCAGGGAGGGTTCTCATGAGCAACGTCGCAGCGGAACAAGGGCACTGGCCGCGCTTCGCACTGCACTACGCGGAGATGGTCGTCGCCATGTTCGCCGGGATGATGGTCTTCGGCGCGGTCGTGGAGGGCATCGTGGCCGCCGCGGACATCGGCTACTCGGCAGAGCGGCAACCGGCCCTCGCCTGTGTGGTGATGACCGTCGAGATGGCGCTCGCAATGGCGATCTGGATGCGCCTGCGAGGCCACCCGCGGGCGGGCATCGCGGAGACGTCGGGGGTCATGTTCGTCCCCCTCCCCGTACTCCTCCCGTTGCTGTGGCTGGGCTTCGTCTCGGACGAGACCCTCATGGTCCTGCTGCATGTGGCGATGTTCCCGCTCATGCTGCTCGTCATGCTCCGCCGCCGCGCCGCCCACGGAGTGGGGTCATGAGACCCTCCGACCTCGCCACGCGGATGCAACCGGTGCTGGTCAGGTACCACTGGCCCAGCTGGGCCGGGGCGGCGACCGTGGCGCTGCTCGCCGTCATCGGGGTGCACACGAAGTTCGCGCACGGCATCGTCGTCGCGGCGATCGTCTACTGGGTCTGGGGCGCTGTACGCGGACAGCTGTGGCGGCCCGGACGGCTGACGCTGGAGACAGCGGGTGTCGTCCTCTTCGGCGCGGTCATGGTGGTGGCCCTGGCTCTCGACGGGGAACAGGCACGGCTGGTGCTCGCGGCGGGATGGCTGGCCCACGCCGGCTGGGATGTCGCACACCACCGCGCAGACCTGATCGTCCCCCGGTGGTACGCGGAGTTCTGCGGCGTCCTCGACGTCCTGCTGGCGGTTGTGGTGCTGACACTGCCGACGTCGTAGAGCCGGTCGTTCGGATCCGGCCGGCCTGCGGTCGGCCATCCGGGCGCGGCGGAACGGCTGTTGCGGGCTGGACGGTTGCGACGGGCCCAACCTGGTGTGCCGGTTCTGCACGGCCGACATCGCGGTGGAGCGGTCGGACTGCTGGACGCCGCAGGAGGTCGTCCTGGTCGCCCAGGCGGTGGAGTTCGTCCTGGCACCGGCCCACCAGATCCCTGGATCCCGAGACCTGCTGGCCGGGGGCGGTGCACTGTGCACCGGCCCCGGCATGGCCGCGAGAGCCGCGGACAGTCGCCGAGGCGTGTCCGGGACCGCCCGCACCTGTCGCGCGGGCCTGGAAGCCGCGACTACTCGGACTGCGGCAGCTGGGTCTTGGCGTCCTCGTAGGTGCCGTCGCCGGAAGACTCGGCGCGGGTGTAGACGAGGTTCAGCACCCCGGTCCGGAAGGTCTCGGACGAGATCAGGGTCAGCGGGATCGGGGCCCCGCCCTCGTCGAACAGGCGCATTCCCTTGCGCACGGCGATCGGGTGCACCAGCAGGCGCAGCTCGTCCAGCAGGCCCGCCTCCAGCAGTTGCCTGACGACGGAGACCGAGCCGCTGATCCCGATGGGACCGTCGCCCGCTTCCTTCTTCAGAGCGGTGACCGCCTGGACGAGGTCGCCGCCGAGCAGCTCGGAGTTCCGCCAGGTGAAGTCGAGCTGCTGGTTCGATACGACGATCTTCCGGACGTCTCCGAGGGTCTTGGCGAAGTGGGCGTCCTCACCGCCGGCCGCTTCGCGCTCCGGCCAGGCTCCGGCAAAGCTGTCGTAGGTCTTACGGCCGAGGAGCAGCGTGTCCGACGGGCTGAGGGCGGCGTCGACCGCCGCACCCATCTCGTCGTTGAAGTAAGGGAAGTGCCACTGATCGGGCGCCTCCACGACGCCGTCGAGCGAGATGAACAGCTGAGCGATGATCTTCTTCATGGTGGGCTCTTCCCCAAGGTCGTCGGTGATGTCCCGTGTGCTTCGGTAGACGGCGCGAGCGGGCAGAAGTCATCGCCCTGCGTCCCCCGGCTTCCGCGCCGGCACCGATCACGGGCCCGGCGTCCTCGCAGGGCCCCGGCGCGGCCCCGACCCAGCGTACGAGCCGCACCCGCGGCGGCCGCGGTGAACCACTCCGAAGGTCTGGCGACGGCCGGGAACAATGCGGGGGCATCCGCGGTTCTGGTTTACGTGGCTGCGGAGGGGACAGTGTCCCCGGGCCTACCCATTGCCCATGGGGAAGATCGTTCGGCTGAAGCCCCATGGAGCCTTTCGCCGCGAGGCGACCGCCCTCCGCCGGCCACCACGAACGGCCCCGGCAGGCCTCCTCAGTCCTCGGCCGGGGCCTTCTCGTGTTCGCAGCGGACCGCACGGGTCGCTCTCCGGTACGCCGAGCAGGGGGCGACGCACCCCGCCGGACCGCGCACCCCACCGGACCGCGCACCGCTCCGCCGCCCCGGGACGCCGACCGGAAGACGTCAGCGCCGAGCGCGGCTGTCCGGCGGCAGGACCCGCTCGATCGCCCGCACCATCGCGGTCGGCCGCATCGGATGCCACACCGACCGGTCGGCGAACGGCCAGGCGTACGTCGGGCTGCCGTCCCGGATGCAGTCGAGGAGCCGCGGCTCGTCAAGCTCCTCGGCCGACCACGCGTAGAGCTGCTGGAGCCGCGGCCCGATCAGGCCGTAGTCCAGGACCCGGCCGATGTTGTGCTCGACGGCGAGGTAGTCGGCCACCGCGTCGTCGAGGGGGTACCGGTCGGGAAGGACGCGCGAGAGGGACAGGAAGATCCCGGCCATCCCGAGCCGGGGGTCGCCGAGCCGTGGACCGAGCGGGGCGAGGCGTCCGAGCGCCAGACGCGGGGCCGAGACCAGGGCGTGGGTGTAGAGGACGCGCAGCAGCACGACATTCATGAAGAAGCGTTCGGGCCGGCTCTCCTCACCGGCCAGGTCACGGTGGTCCAGGTAGGCGGAGGCGATGCTCGCGTTGTGGGCCCGGTACCACGTACGCGCGGTCGGCTCGGAGATGAAGGACATCCACAGTCCGACCGTGGGCGAGGACGCCGTACCGCCGAGTCCGCCGCTGCGGGCGACGGCCTCGCAGCCGTCGCGCAGGAGCCGCTCGTTGACCGCGCGCCACCATGGGCTCCCGGGGAGCGCCCCGTCCATCGGGGCCAGCACACCGCGGCGGATCTGCCAGCGCATGAACGACAGCGACGCCCGCCGGAAGGGCAGATGCTGCGGGGCCCTGCCGACCGGGCCGTGATACGTGCGGGTGACCAGGTCGAGGCGGGCCGCCGGATCGTCCCGCACGGCCTCGACCTGACTCAGTGCCCACGCTGCGGCGGAATTCCCCGAACCCACGGGCCCCATCGTGGGACACGGCCGCTCCCCGTGTCCACCGCCGGCGGAGCCTGCGGAGGCCGAACGGGTTCCAGCCCGTAAGCTCGCCGGATGGCGAAGTACTTCGACGTGCACCCCGAGAACCCTCAGCGGCGCACCATCAGCAGTGTGGCGGACAGCATCCGGTCGGGTGCGCTGGTCGCGTATCCCACGGATTCCTGTTACGCCCTGGGATGCCAGCTGGGCAGTCGTGACGGCATCAGCAGGATCCGGACCATCAGGAACCTCGACGACCGTCACCACTTCACGCTGGTGTGCCAGAACTTCGCGCAGCTCGGGCAGTTCGTGCACATCGACAACGACGTCTTCCGCGCGATCAAGGCGGCGACGCCCGGCAGCTACACCTTCATCCTCCCCGCGACGAAGGAGGTGCCCCGCCAGCTGCTGCACCCCAAGAAGAAGACGGTCGGCGTCAGGATTCCCGACCACGCCGTGGCCCAGGCCCTGCTCGCCGAGCTGGGCGAGCCGCTGCTCTCCAGCACCCTGCTCCTGCCCGACGAGGACGAACCGATGACCCAGGGCTGGGAAATCAAGGAACGGCTCGACCACGTGGTGGACGCGGTGATCGACTCGGGCGACTGCGGCACGGAGCCGACCACGGTCATCGACTTCTCCGGTGGCGGGATCGAGATCGTTCGCCGGGGGGCCGGCGACCCCGAGCGCTTCGAGTAGCCGGGCCGACGGCCGCCGGCGCCTGATCGGCGCTGCGTGCCGGCAGACCGGAACCGCTGTCGGCCGCCCGTCGTGATAGCACCTGGAAGACGGCCGGGACGAGGGGAGTTCGCTGTGTCCACCAGCGATGTGCGGATCGACGGTAACTGTCTGGTGCTGGGCGGGGGAGTACGGGTGCGGTTCATCCGCACGCTGCGGCTTCCGGAGTCCGGCACCCACCCGCTGCCGCCGGGGCTGGGCGAGTTCCCGGTGCGGCGTGTCGCCGACTTCCCGGACACCGTGCCGCCCGAGTGGTCGGCACGCGGTGGGGTCATGCTCCCGGTGTATCTGCGGGAGGCGATGTGGCTGAGCTTCTCCGGCACCGTGGAGCCGGCCGCACTCCAGGTCGGCGTCGGCAAGGTGTGTGCCGTGTCCGGCGAGCGCTGGAGCGGCGAGCTCACGCGGAAGCCGCAGAACTACGTGGTGCTGCCCCGTCAGCCGTGGCTGGACGGCATCAACTCCGGCAAGGGGACAGTGCGTCAGTTCGTCGCCGTACCGCTGGGGATGGGCGCCACCGTGGAGGGCCAGGTGACCGGCGAGGAGACCTGGGGCGGAGTGCAGCTCCAGTCGTTCCCGCTCGCGGACGGTGTCCTCCAGGCCTGGCGCGAGGAGCAGCGGGTCCGCGCCGAGCGCGAGGCGCGGGCCAGGGCGGCGACCGCTCAGGCCGGCTACGGAGGCATGCCGATGCCCGCGGGCGCACCGCCCGCCGCCTTCGACGCCCCGGCCATGGCACCGGCGACGGCCGCGCCGGCGTCGGCCCCGTCCCGGCCGCGGGCCGCCGCGATGGGGCTGGGAGTGGGCGGCACCATGCGCCAAGAGGTCTACCAGGACGACCGGCCGCTGTCCGACTGGGCAAAGACGCCCGCGGGGCGGGTCTTCGTCCACTTGGTGACACCTCCGGAATGGCGTCGCATCACCGGTGAGGCGGCACCCCCGTCGCCGGTCGACCGGGCCGCGTACACGCGTGCCGGACTGCCGTGGTTCGACTACTACGACGACGGTGCGGACGACCTCGCGCCCACCGACTCCCTCGGCGGGGTCGAGCCGGTGGGTGAATGGCTCGGCGACGACTCCGTGCCCTGGCAGGCGCCCGGCGCCCACCAGGTGCACCCCCTCGGTGACGCACCGCAGCCCGGGAAACCGGTGGCCGACGGCGACTGGTGACGTCGCACCGGCGGACGGCCCACCGCACGACCGGGCCGGTCACCGGGAGGCTCCTTGGTCCGGCCCCCGTCCGTCGGTACGGTCGGGGCCATGGAACGGGTCGGCGCTGTCCTCATCGATATCGACGGTGTGCTCACGGTCTCCTGGAAGCCGCTTCCGGGAGCCGTCGAGGCCATGGAACGCGTGCGTGAGGCGGGCGTACCGCTGGCCCTGCTCACCAACACCACGTCGCGTACCAGGAGTTCCATCGCGCGGCTCCTCGTGGACTCGGGCTTCCCGGTCACGGCGGACGACATCCTCACCGCGCCGGCGGCGACCGCCGGGTATCTCACGGAGCACTTCCCCGGGGCCCGGTGCGCGGTCCTCAACAGCGGTGACATCGCCGAGGACCTGGCGGAAGTGACCCTCGTGGACCTCGACGACCCGGACGCCCGCCCCGATGTGGTCGTCGTCGGCGGCGCGGGACCGGAGTTCGGCTACGAGGCCCTCAACACGGCATTCGCCCACCTCCAGCGCGGAGCCCGCCTTCTCGCGATGCACCGCAACCTCTACTGGCGTACGGACGCGGGGCTGCAACTCGACGCGGGTGCCTTCCTCCAGGGCCTGGAACGCGCGGCCGGTGTCGAGGCGGAGGTGCTCGGCAAGCCGGCCGGGGCGTTCTTCGACACCGCCCTGGCCCGTCTCGGCGCGGACGCGTCGCGGACGCTGATGGTGGGCGACGACATCGAGTCCGACGTCCTCGCCGCACAGCGCCGGGGCATCACGGGTGTCCTGGTCAGGACGGGGAAGTACCGTGCCGAGACGCACCGGGCCGCGTCCGGAGAACCCGACCACGTCGTCGACTCGTTCGCGGATGTGCCGGGACTGCTGGCGTAGGTCAGCAGCCTCGCTCGTACTCGACCTGGTCGAGCAGGTTGCCCTCGCCGAAGTCGAAGGCCCGCGTGACGCCGGTCTCGGCAAAGCCGGACTTGGCGTAGAAGCGACGCGACTGCGGGGTGTCGCGCAACGTCCACAGATGCACCCGCGTGAACCCGTCATCGCGGAGGCGGTTCAGCGTCCCCGTCATCAACGCGGCGGCGACCCCGCTGCCCCAGGCGTCTGGATGGCTGTAGAAACTGCAGATCTCCGCCAGACCGGGGAGGGCCGGGGACGGGAGGCAGAGGGACAGCGCCACGGGGCGGTCGTCGAGGACCGCGAGCAGAATCGTCCCCGTTCCTTCCGCGACCCGATCGTGCCACCGGGTCAGCCTGCTCCGGACACCGCGTGCGGCAAAATCGCGCGCGAAGAAGGGGGCGTAGGCCGCCTCCCAGGCGGCGGCATGGATCTCACCCAGCACACGCCCGTCGTCCGGCTCAGCCTGGCGCACTGTGATCATCGGCTCATCCTCGTGATGTCGCTCGGTCGTGCCGGTCCGGTCAGGCCTGCGGTCGGAGGGACCACGGGCGGAGCCGGCCCGGCCAGGTGGCCCAGCGCAGGGAGTCGCACTCCTCCGGCGGCAGCAGGCCCGCGCCGACGAGTGCCGCGCGGCCGGCCTGATGGCCGGCGATCCGGTAGCCGTACTCGGACGAATCCACCTCATGGTGTCTGCCGTCCGTGAGCAGTACCGCGGCCGCCACTCCGCCCAGCCCGTCCAGCAGGCCCTCCCGTAGCGCCGGCACGTACTCCGGGGGCAGCCGGTCCTCCGGCAGGGCGTTCCGGAACTCCAACACCGCGTCCGCGCGGGGCGGTTCGAACGTGGCGACGATGTACGCGAAGGGGCCGCAGGCGCCGATGTTCATCTTGACGTGGACACGGACGTCGGGTACCCGTACAGGCAGGCCGGTCATGGCCGACACCGTAGAGGTGTCCCGGACCGGCGGTCGACCGGTTTGACGTAGGGCGAGGCTGATCACGGCACTGTCACTGGCGGCGCGTCGGCCACATCCGCCCGTGCAAAACACGTCACATCACGGACCACTTCCGCCCTGTTCCGAATCAACACGTATATTCGGACAGGTGTAACCGGGGGCGTGTGTTCGTTTTTTCTGGGGGCGGAATCTATGGCGCAGAGTGTGAGGGCCCAAGCACGTGCCCGTGCCCGCAAACGGGCACGCATCCGGTTCGGAGCCGCGGGGGTGGCTGCCGTCGTGGCCGGCGCGGTGGGAATCCTGGCGTTGACCGGCGGGGACGGGGACGGCGCCGCCAACGCGGCGTCACGCACGGGCGTGGGGGAGAAGTCCGCCAAGGGCGACGAGGAGAAGTGGGACGGCACGACCAAGGTGCTGGGGGACGGCTCGACCTCCTACACCGGGCCGCAGCCCAAGCAGCTCGAACCCAAGAAGCTCAAGCCGGGGGAGAAGCCCCCGCAGTTCGTCGTGTTCTCCTGGGACGGGGCCCTGGAGGGCGACGACCGGACGTTCTCCCGCTTCCGCCAGGTGGCCAAGGAGAGCGACGCCACCATGACGTTCTTCCTCACGGGCATCTACCTGCTGCCCAAGGACAAGGCCGACCTGTACCGCCCCCCGCAGCACGAGGTCGGCGAGGCCGCGATCTCGTACCCCACGGACGAACACATCCGCACCACCCTGAAGGAGCTCGGCGGCGCCTGGAAGGACGGCCACGAGATCGGCTCCCACTTCAACGGGCACTTCTGCGGTGAGAAGGGCGGCGGCGACTGGAGCGTCCAGGAGTGGCAGAGCGAGATCGAGCAGACCTACGGGTTCGTCAAGAAGTGGAAGACGAACACCGGCCTGAAGGATCTGCCGCCGCTGCCCTTCGACGTCCAGAAGGAGACCGTGGGCGGCCGTGCTCCGTGCCTGGAGGGCCAGAAGAACCTGATCCCCGCGATCAAGAAGTTCGGCTGGCGCTACGACGCGAGCTCGTCCGGCGACTTCCAGATATGGCCGTCCAAGATCAACGGCATCTGGAACTTCCCGCTGCAGCTCCTGCCCTACCCGGGCAAGGAACTCCAGGTCCTCGCCATGGACTTCAACTTCCTCTACAACCAGTCCGGCGGTACCACCGAAGGTGATCCGTCGCGCTACGCGGAGTGGGAGAAGGAGACCCGCGACGCCTACCTCAACGGCTTCGAGCGGGTCTACAACGGCAGCCGCGCCCCCATGTTCATCGGCAACCACTTCGAGAACTGGAACGGCGGCATCTACATGGACGCCGTGGAGGACGTCATGCGGAAGGTGTGCCCCCGCTCCGACGTGAAGTGCGTGTCGTTCCGCGAACTCAGCGACTGGCTCGACGTGCAGGACCCCAAGGTCCTCGCCAATCTGCGCGGTCTCGACCCGGCGCAGTCCCCGGACTGGAAGACGCTGATCGACTGAGGGCCGTCCCGTCATCCCCGATCGGGCGGCGCGCTGTGCCGGATGGCGCATTGCACGGCGGAAGGTCGTCGCCGGGACCGCCCGTGCCCGCCGGCAGCGGCACGCGCACCCGGCCGGGCCGTGGCCTGCGACCGCCGCTCGCACCCTGGTCGCCGCACGCCCCTGGCCCGGCCGCCCCCCAGCCCGTCACGCCCGGCCGCCGGTCATCACGCCGTCGACATGTGGTCCTTCCAGATCTTCGTCGCCATGGAGACCGGTGAGTCGGCGTCCGGCCCGCCCAGCCCCTTGAGCGGCAACAGTTCCAGCTTCCTCAGGTCCGTCCGGTAGAGCACCACCGCCGTGGACTCCTGCGGTGTGTACCCGACGAACCAGGCCGCCATGTCGTCCTGCGTCGTCCCGGTCTTGCCGGCCGCGTCCTCGCCGACCGACTTGGCCGCCCGTCCACTGCCCTCCTGGACCGAGTCCCGGAGGGCGTCGGTGACCTTGGCGGCCACATCGGGGCTCATCGCCCGGTCCGCGTCCGGCCGGGGCAGCCGCAGCAGCTTTCCGTTACGGGTCACCTTCAGCACCGAGTAGGGCTCGGTGTGCATGCCTCCCGCGGCGAAGGTCCCGTACGCGGTCGCCATGCGGATGGCACTGGGCTTGGAGTTGCCGAGCGAGAACTCCGGTATGGAGCGTCCGAAACTGGAGGTCAGCAGCCCGGAGTCGGCCGCCGTCTTGCGGACCTTGTCCAGGCCGACGTCCATGCCCAGCTGGAGGAACGGCGTGTTGACCGAGTTGGCCAGGGCCGTGCGCAGGCTGATCGCCTCGCCCCACGACCGGTTCTCGTCGTTGCGTCCCTTGACGATCTTGCCACTGCGGTCCCAGTACGGGCCCTCCGGCGTACGGACCGCGATGTTGTCGTTGCCGTTGTAGAGGGTGTCCGGGGACACCGGAACGCGCGGCGTCTCCCGTTCCTTCTGGACGCCCTCGGCGAGTCCCGCGGCGTACACGAACGGCGTGAAGGCCGAACCGGCGGGCACGGTCACCGCGTTCGCCTCGTTGAAACCCTGCTTGAGGTAGTCGGGCCCGCCGTACACGGCCAGAATGCGGCCGTTCGGGGCGACGGACGCGGCGCCGGTCTTCACGTACGTGTCGGTGGGACGCTTCTTCGGGTCGAACGTGGCCCGCACCTTCTCCACCGACGAGGTCAGCGAGGCGACCCGCTGCTTGTCGAACGTCGTGTAGATCTGGTAGCCGCCGAGGTCGAACTGTGCGTCGGAGATCTCCACGTGCTTGGACGTGTAGTCCTTCGCCAGCTCCACCAGATAGCCCTGCTGGCCGCTCAGATTGCCCTGCGGCGCCGAGGGCTTCGGCTCGGGGAACTTCGTGTACCGGGCCCGCTCCTCGCGTGAGAGCTTGCCGACCGCCACCATCCGGTCGAGCGTCCAGCTCCACCGCTGCTCCGCCCGCTCGCGGTTCTTGGCGCTGATGGTCGGGTCGTAGAGCGCGGCGCCCTTGAGCAGCGAGGCCAGGAAGGCGCCCTCGCTGGCGTTGAGCTGCGAGGCCTCTTTGCCGTAGTACGCCTGTGACGCCCGCTGGATGCCGTACGTCCCGCGGCCGAACCAGCTCGTGTTGAGGTACCCCTCCAGGATCTCCTTCTTGCTCAGCCGGTTGTCCAGCTTCACCGCGAGCAGGACTTCGGTGAACTTCCGGGAGTAGGTCTGGTCCTGGTTCAGATAGGCGTTCTTGATGTACTGCTGGGTGATGGTCGAGCCGCCCTCGGTGTTGCCGCCGCCGACCATGTGACCGAGCGCCCTGAGGATGCCCGACACGGAGATGCCGGGGTCGGAGTAGAAGTTGGCGTTCTCGGCGGAGAGAACCGCCCACTGGACGTCCTCCGGCACCTGGTCGAGTGATGTCTCCTGCCGGCTGACCCAGCCGGACCGTGCCATCTGCGTCCCGTCGGACCAGTAGTAGACGTTGTCCTGCTGGGTGGCGAACTCGTTGAGGTTCTTGGGTATGTCGGTCTTGACGTAGGCGAACATCACCAGCAGCGTCACACCGGCCGTGGAGACCAGGAACAGGCTCAGGGACTGGCGCCACGACGGCACCCAGCGCCGCCAGCCCTGCCGGGCCGAGCGCGGGTAGTCCACGCTGTGCCACATGTCCGCCAGCCGGGTGCGCAGTCCGAGCGCGCGCACGACCCGCTTGACGTTCGGCTGCCGCATCGCCTCCTGGAGGCGCACGACCCTGAGGCGCGTGCGGAGGCTGCTCAGTGCGGTGCGGCCGGAGGCCGGTGCGGCGTCGTCGCCGTCCGTCCCGGGCCCTCGTCCGTGTTTACCCATGGTCCGGCACCACCCCGCGCCGTCGGACGGTCCCGACGTCCTCACCGTTGAACATCTAGCCCCACGCCTCCCAGTGGCCCTGGCCGGACCACTCCCCAAGGGTTCACCCTACGAAGCGCCGTATGTCCGTCGGCACCCGGGGTCCCCGGAAGGGAGGCCCTGCCGGCCGGCGGCGTGCCGCACCGGCCAGACGAGTGTTTTAGGAGGAGGGGGAGCGCGCGCGGACGGGGGGTGGGTACGAGGGGACACATCGGACCGAACAGGGAGAGACCATGACCGATGCACAGTCCGGCGCGAACCCTCCGCCCGACGACTCCGTCACGCCCGACTCGCTGCTGCACACCGGCGCCGAGGGCGAGGTCTCACCCGAGGATCTCGTTCTCGCCTCGGGGCGGGACCTCACCCCGGAGAACCTGGCCTGGGCGCAGCGCAAGATGGCCGAGGAAGGCCCCGGCGCCATCGACAAACTGCTGCCCTGACCGCCGGGCGCGGGCGGCTGCCGAAGGTGGTGGGGCCGGGGGTCCCGCCCCCGGGCCCAGGGTTCCGCCCGGTCTCGCGACGCGGCCGCCGAGACGGCCCGCAGCGGCGCCGGCGGCCGGCTCCAGGAGACGACCTGGTCGGGTGTCGTCGTGAGCGCGTCCCGCCGGAGGTCACCCGTATTGAACCCGCTGACGCTCTCGAAGTCCGTGAACTGCGACAACGCGCTCTGCGCACGCCCATCGGCCACCCGGAGCTCCCCGCTGTCCGGCGCAGGCTCCACCGCGCGGGTGCTTCGCCGGCCGAGCCGTGGCCGACGAAGCCGACGGCCTTGATGGTCCACTCGGCGTAGAGGAAGTCGACGGCGTTGCTCAGCGCGCCGGACGGGGAGAGGCTGTACTCAGGCGTCACCACCACGAAGCCGTCGACGGAGGCGACCTTGTTCGCCCGGCTCAGCGGGTGTCCCCGCCCGGGCTTCTCCTCACCACGTCACGTCCAGCCGGTCCAGTCCTCGCAGCAGGCTGGGCCGCCACGCGGGCGGAGCGGACGGGTCGGCGAGAGCGAGGCCCGGCAGGCGTTCGAGCAGGGTTCGCAGAGCGACCGCGGACTCCATCCGAGCCAGCGGAGCGCCCAGGCAGTGATGGATGCCATGGCCGAACGACAGATGCGTACGCGTGGCGGCCGGGTCGCGGTGGATGTCGAAGCGGTCGGGTTCGGCGAACACCGCCGGGTCGCGGTTGGCTGCGGCCAGGCTCAGCACGACGGGGTCGCCCTTGGGGACGGTGATGCCGGCGATCGTCACGTCGGTCACCGGATAGCGATAGGCCGCGGCGAGGGCAGGGGGTTCGTAGCGCATGGCTTCCTCCACGGCGCCTTCGAGGAGGGTCCAGTCCGCGCGGAGGGCCGCGAGCTGCTCCGGGTTGCGGAGCAGCAGATGCAGGGCGCTCGATATCAGGTTGGCCGTCGTCTCATGGCCGGCCACCAGGAGCAGGAAGGCCATCCCGAGCAACTCCGGTGCCGTCAAAGGCTCTTCCTCTGTGTTGTCGGCATGGGCGAGAGCGTGCAGCAGGTCGCCCCGTGCCGATCCGGCCGCCTCGGTCTCCGCCGGTGACGGAAGGGCGCGCTTGGCCACGATCAGGTCGGTGAGATACGCCGTCATCGCCGACCCGGCGGCCGACGCGGCCTCGTGACCGGTGGCCGCGACGATCTCGGCGGACCAGGCACGGAAGGGGCCGCGGTCCTCCTCCGGTACGCCGAGGAGTTCGCAGATCACCGTCACCGGCAGCGGAAAGGCGTAGGCGTCGACCAGGTCCGCCTCCCGGGCCGATGCCAACGCGTCGACCAGACCGTCGGCCGTCTCCTGGACGCGCCCGCGCATCGCCCGGACGCGGTGCCGGGTGAACTCGCGTGCCACCAGCCGTCGTAGCCGGGTGTGGTCCGGCGGGTCGACCTGGAGCAGGTTCCGCCCGATCGAGTACCCGCCGTCGTGGGTCCAGGACGCGGAGTGCCGTACGTCGTTGCGCAGCCGCTCGTCGGCCAGCGCGGCCCGTACCGCTCGGGCGTCGGTCACCAGCCAGGCGGCCTCCTCCGACGGCAGGAGCAGATGGTGGATGCCTCCCCGGGCGCGAAGTTCCGCGTAGCGGCTGTGCGGATCGGCGGTGAAGCGGTCCGGGTCGGGGACCAGTTCGACGAGCGTCACGGTGCCTGCCCTCCGGGGTCGTGGACGTGCGGGGGATGACGGCGGCCGCGGCCCGTCCATCAAATGGGGACTGCTCCCCGCTTATGTTTTTCGACCGTAGCAGAAAGTGGGGAGTGCTCCACGGTTCGGGTAGCGTGAGGACGTGAGACAAGACGCGGAACGCAACCGGCTACGGATCCTCGAAGCAGCACGGGAGGTCTACGCGGAGCAGGGCGTCGAGGCCCCGCTCGACGTGATCGCCCGCCGGGCGGGCGTCGGCAACGCCACGCTCTACCGGCGGTTCCCGGACCGTGCCGCCCTGATCGAGGCGGTGTTCCACGACCTGCTGGCAGCGACGCGTGACGCGGGCGAGCGTGCCCGCGCGGCGGAGGATCCGTGGGCAGGCCTGGTCGGCTACGTGATGCACATCTTCACGGGGCTCGCCGCCGACCGGGGCGTCACCGATCTGATGACCACGACGATCCCCGGAATCCCTTCCCTGGAGGACCTGCACGCCCACAACGCCGAAACCCTCGGCCTGCTGCTCGCCCGCTGCCGCGAGAGCGGCACGGTCTGCGAGGACGTGACGGTGGAGGACCTGCTCTTCGTCCTCGCCGCCCTGGGCCGCGCCGTCCCCGCGGCCGAGGCGGCGTCGCCCGGCGCATGGCGGCGTCCGCTGGCGCTCCTCCTCAATGGGCTGCGGGCCACGGGCGCGTCCCTGCCCGGCCCCGCGCCGACTCCGGGCGGGCTGGAGCGCGCGCTGTCGCGACTGCACTGATCGCGTCGGCCGCCGGACGACGTGCCGGTGGCCCGTAGGCGGCGGATCCGCAGGCGGAAAAGGGCTGCGGACGCGAGCGGGGCTCTGGCTACGATCGGCCGCATGGTGTCCACCGACCGTCTCCTCGCCTTCGCGGCGATGTCCTTCCTGCTGATCGTGATACCCGGCCCGAGCGTGCTGTTCGTGGTCGGGAGGGCGTTGGCGCAGGGCCGTCGCGCCGCGCTGACCACGGTCGTGGGGAACACGCTCGGTGCCTGCGTCCTCGTCGTCGCCGTGGCCCTCGGGGTCGGGGCAGTCGTTGAGCGCTCGGTCGTCGTCTTCACCACGCTGAAGCTGGTGGGCGCCGCGTACCTGGTGTACCTGGGGATCAAGGCCGTACGGGAACGCGGGTCGTTGCACGCCGCGTTCCCGGGCGGCACTCCTGCGCACAGCAGTTGGCGCACGCTCGCGGACGGGTTCGCCGTCGGGGTGGCCAACCCGAAGACCATCGTGTTCTTCGCCGCCGTGCTGCCGCAGTTCGTCGACCGCGGCCAGGGAGACGTCACGGCCCAGATGCTGCTGCTCGGCCTGGTCTTCAACATCATCGCGCTGGCCTCCGACAGCATCTGGGGGCTGGTCGCCGCCACCGCGCGGAGCTGGTTCGCCAGGTCGCCGCGGCGGCTGGCACTCGTCGGCGGGGTGGGCGGGGTGACCATGATCGGCCTCGGTGTCACGGTCGCCGCGACGGGCCGCAAGGACTGACACCGCCCCCACCTCGTCCAGCGGCCGGTGGGGCGATTGCGTACGGTGGCCGGGCACGGGCGGTGACCGGTGTGACGCTGCGGAAACGCCGGCAGGTGCGCGCTCGGCTCCCGACGGTGGCCCAAACGGAGCGCCCGGCTGGTCGGCCCGGCCCGTCCCGGAGGCTCGTCCTGCCTGGTCACGGCCGATACGGACGCCGGGAAAAGGCAGTCACGGAGGGCCCTGAACCCCTGGTATTGTTGTCCATGTCGCCGCGGGGATGCCTCACGGCCGACACACACCTTGTCCGGGTGGCGGAATGGCAGACGCGCTAGCTTGAGGTGCTAGTGCCCTTTATCGGGCGTGGGGGTTCAAGTCCCCCCTCGGACACCACGGAGAAACCCCACATCATGTGGGGTTTCTTGTGTTTCCGGGCCCGCGGGGTCCGGGGAGTGACCGGGCGTCCGGTTCCGGCCACGCCGTCCGGCCCGCGTGCCGCGCCCACGCGGTTCCGGCCACGCCGTCCGGCCCGCGTGCCGCGCCCACGCGGTTCCGGTCGCCCCGCCCGCGAGCCGTCGCCTCAGCGCCGGTACAGCGCGTTGATGTCCGCCGCGTACGCTCCCGCGATCGCCCGCCGCCTGAGCTTCAGCGTCGGAGTCATCAGGCCGGAGTCCAGGGTGAATTCCCCCGGCAGGATCCGGAAGGCGCGGATGGACTCCGCTTGGGACACTTGGGTGTTGGCCCGCGAGACCGCGCGCTGGATCTGGGCCCGCAGGTCCTCGTCGTCCGTCATCGCCGACACGTCCCCCTGCGGCTTCCCCTTCAGGGCGAGCCAGTGCGCCAGCGCCTCCGGATCCACCGTGATCAGGGCGGCGATGTACGGCTGATCGTCGCCGACGATCAGGCACTGGGAGATCAGCGGATGATGGCGCAGCTGCTCCTCCAGCGGCAGCGGGGCGACGCTCTTGCCGCCGCTGGTGATGATGATGTCCTTCTTGCGGCCGGTGATGACGAGGTAGCCCTCCTCGTCGAGATGGCCGGTGTCACCGGTGGCGAACCAACCGTCCCTCAGCACCGCCTCGGTGGCCTTCGGGTTGTTCAGATAGCCCGCGAAGACCGTGTCGCCGGCGACCCACACCTCGCCGTCGTCCGCGATGTGCACCGCGCAGCCGGGAATCGGCCGGCCCACCGTGCCGAACCTGACCTCGCCCGGGGGCTGTGCCGTGATCGCTCCCGCGGTCTCGGTGAGGCCGTAGCCGTCGTACACGGTGATGCCCGCGCCCGCGAAGAACAGCCCCAGCTCGCGGCGGAGAGTGGAGCCGCCCGAGACGGCGGCGCGCACCCGGCCGCCCAGTACCGCACGCAGTTTGGTGTAGACGAGCCGGTCGTACACGGCGTGCAGGACCTTCAGCGAGGGACCCGGGCCGTGGCCCGTGCCGGTCGACTGGCGCTCGACGGACTCCGCGTAACGCACCGCGACGGCGGCTGCCTTGTCGAAGAGACCGAGGTTGCCCGCGCCCTCGGCGGTCCGGCGGGCCTTGTGGAAGATCTTCTCGAAGATGTACGGCACCGCGAACAGGGACGTCGGGCGGAACGACGACAGGGCCGGCAGCAGTGACTCGGGGCTCAGGTCGGGCTGATGGCCCAGCCGTATGCCGCCGCGCAGGCAGGCGACCCCCACCATCAGACCGTAGATGTGCGCGACGGGAAGGAAGTTGAGGATCGACGGCTGCTCACCGGGCTCGGCGAGCAGCCCGCCCCACCCTTCGAGCAGGATGTCGCACTCGGCGGCGAGGTTGCCGTGCGTGATGAGGCAGCCCTTGGGGCTGCCGGTGGTTCCCGAGGTGTAGGTGATCGCGGCGATCTGGTCCGGCAGCACCGCGGCGCGGTGACGATGGATCATCTCGTCGTCCAGCGAGAGCCCTTCCTCGACGAGGGACGCCAGACAGCCGCGGTCCATCTGCCAGATCGCCGTCAGCGCGGACTGTGCGTCGGAGGCTGCCGCGACCGTCATCGCGTGGTTCTCGTGCTCCACCACGATTGCCCTGACCTGGGCGTCGTTGAGGATCCAGCGCACCTGCTCGATGGACGAGGTGGGGTACACGGGAACGACCTCCGCACCCACCGACCACAGGGCGTTGGCCAGCACCGTCCATTCGTAGCGCGTACGGGACATGAGCGCGACGCGGTCGCCGAACCGGATGCCGTTGGCCAGGAACCCCTTGGCCACGGCGACGACTTGATCGCACAGCTCCCGTGCGGTCACCGGCTCCCAGGTGCCCTCCTCCCGTCCTGTACGGCGAGACACCTGCACGAGGGAGGGATGACGCAGCGCGGCCTCGAACACCGAGTCGGCGAGGCCGCCCGCGCGTTCGTGCCCGGGACGGAACGGAGGACCGTGTCCTTGCATCGTGGCCTCTCCTTCCCCCGCCCCCGGGGCGCCGTGCCGTGCACTCAGGGAAGCGCAAGATACCGTCCGGACGGTCCGGCTGCCTAGGTTCCGGGCACATCGTCACATTTCCGTTTGTCGGCACGGCTGCTCGGTCACGCGGGATGACGGCCCGTCATGCAGGTCGGAGCCACACCTCAGGGCGCCGGTGAGCTGTCCGTGTCCCGGTTCCCGTCCGCGGATTCCGTGTCACGGCTCAGCTCGTACGCCCTGTGGCGTGGCGCGACCGGGTGAACTGCCGCCGTCACGCACCACCCATGCGATGTCCCCGGGCATAGGTGGTGTGTCTGCCGCCCGGGCGGGCCCCTTCGTCCAGGGGCGACCCGCCGCGCGGGAACGGTGGCGTCGAGCGCATGACCCCGACCAGGGCCCAGTCGCACGTGACCGGTCACCACACGGTGCGTGCCTCGTCCCGTCCCGGAGCTGCCCATGCACGAGGCGAAGCCGAGGCACCACGCGACGCCGCCCCCGCTGATGCGCGAGATGCTGCGGTTCGGCACGGTCGGCGGCCTCGGCGTGGCGGTGAACTTCGCCGTCTTCAATCTGTGCCGGGCGGTCACGTCCGAATCGGTCGTGCGATGCAGCATCGCCGGCACCGCCGCGGCGATCGTCTTCAACTACCTGGGCTATCGCTACTTCGCCTACCGCGAGAGGGACAAGCGAAGCCCCGCCCGGCAGTTCTCCCTGTTCGTCGCCTTCAGCCTCGTCGGCCTGCTCATCGAGAACGGAACGCTCTACGCGGCGACCTACGGGCTCGGCTGGAACGGTGTCCTGGAGAACAACCTGGTGAAGGCGCTCGGCATCGCGGCAGCCACGGCCTTCCGGTTCTGGGCCTACCGCACCTGGGTCTTCCTGCTGCCGTCCGGCGCACACAGGCGGGACTCGCAGGCGCCTCAGGGCCGTGGGTCCTAGCAGACGGTCCCTGCACAACGCCCGTGCGGTCTCCGCCCGTTACGCCGCCGAGCTGTGCCGCACGGCGTCCGCCGCCAGGTGACACGACGTTGCGAAGACCTCGGACTCCGGGACGTTCCGCACCCGCCACAGGTACCTGATGTCCCGTCCGAAGGACCACAGCAGGAGGCCCAGCGCCATGCCCACGGCCGTCAGTGCCGGCAACCGAGGCAGGATTCCGGCGCCCACCACCAGCAGCACGATCCCCTGGAGCGCCGCCACGGTCTTACGGGCCGTGCTCGGGGGGAGGGCGCCGTTGAGCCAGGGGAGGACGCGGGCCGCGGCGACGAACGCGTAGCGCATCGTGCCGATCAGCAGCACCCAGGGGCCCAGCGACACGGCGACATAGATGCTGAGCACCAGGATGAGAAAGGCGTCGACCTCCATGTCGAAGCGCGCCCCGAGTGCGGACGACGTGCCCGTGCGGCGGGCCACCTTGCCGTCGACCGCGTCGAGTATCAGCGCCACCGCCGTCAGGGCGACCAGCACGGTGACCGGGCGGGGGCTCTCGAAGGAGTCCGCGACGAGAGCGGTCACTCCGCCGACGAGCGTGGCCCGGGCGAGGGTGACGCGGTTGGCCGCGCCGAAGGAGCGGAGCCAGGAGCGGGACAGGGCGCGGGTCAGCACCGCCCAGGTGACGAACGCGAACGCCAGGCCCGTCAGCCAGCCCGCGAGCCCCAGACCCATCGCCGATCCGAGCAGGGCAAGAAGCAGCAGCTGAGCACCCGCACCCACGGCCGTCTCCTGGTGCAGGAGCCTCCTGTCGAGCGTGTCGTTCAAGGTCACCGTGTGTCCTCCGGCCGTGTGACAGAGTCCGTGAGTGCCGCGTACCGTGTCCGCGGCTTCGTAAAGATCAGTACGTGGACCGCTGCCCGAATGTTCAGGAGGACGCCTCATGGAGCTCACCGCCCGCGCCTTCTGGCTTCGCTCGCCCGGCCACGGAGAGATCCGGGACGTGTCCCTGCCGGCGCCCGCGGACGACGACGTCGTGGTGCGCACGCTCTACTCCGGAGTGAGCCGTGGGACGGAGACCCTCGTCTTCCGGGGCGGGGTTCCGGAGAACCAGCACACGGCGATGCGGGCGCCGTTCCAGGAGGGTGACTTCCCCGGCCCGGTGAAGTACGGGTACCTCAACGTCGGCCTGGTGGAAGAGGGTCCGCAGGAGCTCGTCGGACGTACCGTCTTCTGTCTCTATCCGCACCAGACCCGCTATGTCGTCCCCGCGAGCGCCGTGACACCGGTGCCGGACGGCGTGCCCGCCGCGCGAGCCGTGCTGGCCGGGACGGTGGAGACCGCCGTGAACGCCCTGTGGGACGCGGCGCCGCTGGTCGGCGACCGTATCGCCGTCGTCGGAGCGGGCATGATCGGCGCGTCCGTGGCCGCCGTCCTCGCCCGGTTCCCCGCCGTCCGCGTCCAGTTGGTCGACGCCGACCCCGGCCGCGCCGCCGTCGCCAAGGCCCTCGGTGTCGATTTCGCGCTCCCCGCGGAAGCCACGGGCGACTGCGATCTCGTCGTCCACGCCAGCGCCACCGAGGCCGGACTCACCCGCTCGCTGGAACTGCTCGCCCCGGAGGGGACGGTCCTCGAACTGAGCTGGTACGGCGACCGTCGCGTCAGCCTGCCGCTCGGGGAGGCCTTCCACTCCCGCCGGCTGGTCGTCCGCAGCAGCCAGGTGGGGACCGTGTCCCCGGCCCGCGGCTCCCGCCGGACCTTCGCCGACCGGCTCGCCATCGCGCTCGATCTTCTCGCGGACCCCGTCTTCGACACGTTCGTCACCGGCGAGTGCGCGTTCGACGAGCTTCCGGAGGTACTGCCGCGGCTCGCCTCGGGCGACCTGCCTGCGATGTGCCTCCGGGTTCTGTACGAATCTGCTGCTGATCCGGCCTGAACAAGGAGAACAGGCCGGCCGTACTACACGACAGACCCCGGCAGGGGGTCAGAGGCGCCGTACCTGGAGGATCGTCCGTTGTTCAGCATCACCGTCCGCGATCACCTCATGATCGCCCACAGCTTCCGTGGAGAGGTCTTCGGGCCCGCGCAGCGCCTGCACGGAGCGACCTTCCTCGTGGACGCCACGTTCCGGCGGGCCGAACTCGACGCCGACAACATCGTCGTCGACATCGGCCTCGCGACCACCGAGCTCCACACCGTCGTCGCCGCGCTGAACTACCGCAATCTCGACGACGAACCGGACTTCGCGGGCATCAACACCTCCACGGAGGCGCTGGCCAAGGTCATCGCCGACCGTCTCGCCGACCGGGTGCACGCCGGCGCACTGGGCGAAGGCGCCCGGGAGATCGCGGGAATCACGGTCACGCTGCACGAGTCCCACATCGCGTGGGCGAGTTACGAGCGCACGCTGTGACGCCCGTGGACCGTGCCGGTGCCGCCACCCCGCCCTCGCGCGCGGTGCACTTCGTCATGCCCGGTGGTGTCGACGACCCCGCCGCACCCAGCGGCGGCAACGTGTACGACCGCCGGGTCTGCCGGGACCTGTCCCGAATCGGCTGGCAGGTCCACGAGCACACGGTCGCCGGCGGCTGGCCGCGGCCCGACGCCGCGGCGCGCAACGAACTGCGCCGCATTCTCGCCGAGCGGGCCGATGGTTCCCTCGTCCTCGTCGACGGAATCGTCGCCTGCGGGGTGCCCGACATCGTCGTCCCCGAGGCCGAGCGGCTGCGACTGGTGGTCCTGGTGCATCTGCCGCTCGGCGACGAGACGGGACTGGTCGCCGCCCGGGCGGCGGAGCTGGACGCCCTGGAGCGTGAGACCCTGCGCGCCGTCAGGGCGGTCGTGGTGACCAGTCATTGGGCGGCCCGCCGCCTCGTGGCCCACCACCGGCTCGCACCCGACAGGCTCCATGTGGCCGCCCCCGGCGTCGACATCGGGCCCGCCGCACCGGGCACCGACGGGGTGTCGCGGCTGCTGTGCGTGGCGGCCGTGACCCCGCGCAAGGGCCAGTACCGGCTGGTGAAGGCGCTCGCCGGGGTCGCGGATCTGCCCTGGTCGTGTCTGTGCGTCGGCGGCCTCGACCCCGACCCCGGCTATGTCTCCGGGCTGCGTGAGCTCATCGGCAACTCCGGTCTCGCCGACCGTGTCCGGCTCGCGGGACCGCTCGCGCGGGACGAACTCGCCGCCCACTACGCCGCCGCCGACCTGCTCGTCCTCACCTCGTACGCCGAGACGTACGGCATGGCCGTCACCGAGGCGCTCGCCCACGGCGTCCCCGTCCTCGCGACGGCCGTGGGCGGACTCCCCGAGGCGGTCGGCCGGGCACCGGACGGCACTGTGCCGGGCATCCTCGTCCGCTCCGACGACCCGACGGCCCTCCCGACGGCGCTCCGCAGCTGGTTCGACGAGCCCGAGCTGCGTCGCCGGCTGAAGACGGCGGCACTCGGCCGCCGCGCCGTGCTCGACGGCTGGGAGACGACAGCGCGTCATCTCGCCGGAGCACTCGAACACCTCCTGCACGAAACCCGGAGGGTCGCATGACCGCCACCGAAGTACCTCGCTACGCTCCCGAGTGGCTGGAGCTGCGCGAGCCCGCCGACGCCGCCGCCCGCGCGAGCGAACTCCTCGACCCCCTGATCAGCGCTCTGCCGAGAGGTCAGGACGACGGAACGGGCCTCGTGATCCACGACCTCGGCTGCGGCAGCGGGTCCATGGGCCGCTGGCTCGCACCCCGGCTGACCGGCCCGCAGCACTGGATCCTGCACGACCGCGACCCCGAACTGCTGGTGCTGGCCGCCGACCGTACGCCCCGGACCGCCGACGACGGCAGTCCCGTCACGGTGGCGACCGTACGCGGCGACCTCGCCGGTCTCACCGCCGAGAGCCTCGCGGGCGCCTCGCTCGTGACGGCGTCGGCTCTGCTGGACGTCCTGACCCGCGAGGAGATCGACGCTCTCGCCGCGGCCTGCGCCGAGGCCGGCTGTCCGGCCCTGCTGGCCCTGTCCGTCACGGGCCGGGTCGAGCTGACTCCGGCCGACCCGCTGGACGCCGAGATCCAAGAGGCCTTCAACGCCCATCAACGGCGCGGCGAACTGCTGGGTCCCGACGCCGTGACGCAGGCCTCGGAGGCTTTCGCACGGTACGGCATGACCGTACGGGTGCAGGCCAGCCCGTGGCGGCTCGGCGCCGAGGAGTCGGAGCTGACGGGGGAGTGGCTGCAGGGCTGGGTCGGCGCCGCGTGCGAGGAGCGCCCGGGCCTCGGGCCGCGCGCCGTCGAGTATCTGCGGCGCCGACTGGCGGCATGCGCCGCGGGCGAGTTGGAGGTGGTGGTGCACCACAGCGATCTGCTGGCACAGCCACGGACGGCGGGCGGGACGTCATGAGCGCACAGAACCTCAAGGGCCGGATCGGCACGGCAGCCGGTGCGGCGATCCTCGCGGTGCTGCTGTGGCGCCTGGGCACCGGCGCCTTCCTGGACGGACTGCGCAGGATCGACGGCCCCTCCCTGCTGGCCGCGCTCGGAATCGGTCTGTTCACCACCGTCCTCAGCGCCTGGCGCTGGTGCGTGGTCGCCCGCGGACTGAACATCAGGCTGCCGCTCGGCGGCGCCGTCGCCGACTACTACCGCGCCCTGTTCCTCAACGCGGCGCTGCCCGGCGGCGTACTCGGCGATGTGCACCGAGCCGTACGGCACGGGAGGAACACGGGCGACATCGGCAGGGGAGTCCGCGCTGTCGTCCTGGAGCGGACGGCAGGCCAGATCGTGCTGCTCGTCGCAGGAGTAACGATCCTGCTCACGCTGCCCTCACCCTTCCTGGCCGTGACCCGCGACGCGGTGGCGTCCCCCCTGGCCGCCGTCGTCATCGCCGCGCTGTGCGCCCTCGGCGTCGCGGCCGCCGTCCGCAGGCGCCGGAAGCCCGGAACATCCGGCCGGCGCCGGCTGGTCCGCGCCGCGCTGACCGAGGCACGGACCGCCCTGCTGGCGCGGGGGAGCTGGCCCGCCGTGGTGGTCTCGTCCGTCGCGGTACTGGCGGGCCACCTCGCAATGTTCCTCGTGGCGGCCCGAGCCGCCGGCTCCACAGCGCCCTTCGCCGAACTGGCGCCGCTGATGGTGCTGGCGCTGCTCGCCATGGCGCTGCCGCTCAACGTCGGCGGCTGGGGCCCCAGGGAAGGCGCCACTGCCTGGGCCTTCGGCGCCGCCGGCCTCGGCGCGGCACAGGGCCTGACCGTCGCCGTGATCTACGGAGTTCTCGCCTTCGCCGCGAGTCTGCCCGGCATCCTCGTGCTTGCCGGGCAGTGGCTCGTGCGGCTATGGCGTCCCGAGACCGAACTCGAAGAGGGTGTCCTCGCCGAGCAGGGCGCGCCGCGTCGGCGGGCGCAGCGCCTCACGCATCACGGACGTGCCCGCGAAGCGCAGACCGGGAACGCCGTCGCCCAGCAGGACCGGTGCGACCGTGACATAGAGCCGGTCGAGTGCCCGCTCGTGCAAAAAGCGCGACACGGTGACACCGCCGCCCTCGATCAGCGTCCGGCCGAGACCGCGGCGCGCCAGGGTCTCGACCAGACGCCGCGGGGCGAACGCCTCGTCGTCCGGCAGCGTCAGCACGTCGACACCGACCCCGTCGGGCACCCGCTTCTCGTGGTCGCCGCCGGCGCCGACCACCCACAGAGTGGGAGCTGACCCATCCGTGAAGACCTTGCGCTCCAGCGGAACCCGGCCGCGCGGATCGAGCACGACACGCACCGGGTTGGCGCCGGCGCAGGCGCGCACCGTCAGCTGCGGGTCGTCCGAGACGGCGGTGCCCGCCCCGACCACGACCGCGTCGGCGAGCGCACGGAGCCGGTGGAGATGACGACGGTCCTCCTCGCCGGTGACGAAGTCGGCGTCTCCGGTGCGGGTGGCGATGAAGCCGTCGACGCTCTGACCGAGCTGAGCGACGGTCAGACGCGGACCGGCCAGGCACAGCGGCAGATACAGATCGGCGAGGGTCTCCGCTTCGGGCGACGCGTCCTGGCTCCACCGCCGGATCCCGTCCGGTCCGCGTACGAGCCCGGCGGCCTCGGCGTCCGCCTCGGAGCGCACGCCGAGCAGCAGTTCCCAGGCCTGTTCCTCCGTCAGGGCAGTGCTGTGAACGCTCATCACGCCTCCCCACCGGAGAGAAGTGACAGGTATTCACCGAAGGAATCGACCAGTGAGGCCATCAGCTCCTTCCCCTTGTCCGCGGACGCCAGCGACGGGCGGCCGATGACACCGGACTCCGTATAGCCCGGCATACCGAGAGTGAGCAGATGTCTGCGGTCGTCGGCGAGGTGATCGGCCGTCTCATATCCGGTACGGACCACGTCCGGATGGGCGTGCAGCAGGATGGAAGTCTCCACTTCTCCGGCGTGCATATCGCTGTGCGACGAGGTCTGAAGACCGGCTCTCGTCCGGGCCGCGCCCCAGTCGCCCGAGCCCGGGAAAAGAGCCATCCGCATACCGCTGGAGGAGGCGGATTCCTGAACAACATTGCGCAGCACGTAATTTCCGCCGTGCCCGTTCACCAGAATCAGCGAGGTGATACCGGAGCGGTGGAGGGAGTCGGCGATATCACGGACCACGGCGTAAAGCGTCGTCGCGGAAATACTGACCGTGCCCGGCCAGGCGGCATGCTCGTGGGAGCAGGACACCGTCAGGGGAGGGAGTGGGAGAACCGGATGCGCGGCGGCGATCTCGGCGGCGATCGTGCACGCGATGACCGTGTCGGTCACCAGGGGGAGAAATGCGCCGTGTTGCTCGAAGCTGCCGATGGGAAGCACGGCAACGTCGGCCCGGCGGGCCCGTACGTCCTCCGTGGTGTCCGTCGGGAGCAGGCCCGAAGCCCACTGTGGTGTTCCCGAACCGCTCATGTCGTTCCGGCCTTTCGTACGTCACTGCAAGGGATATGGCCGGTCGAACGTGATGAACCGGGCACTCGGTTGATGCGTCGTCTCTCATTTTCCCCCACACCGCCTTGGAATTACCACCTGCCCGGTTAGGATCGAGACATGATAGAAAGTGATGCCGTGTTCGGCGACGGTACTCGCCCGTCCGGAGTCGAACGCGCGGTGAGTGTCCGACTTGCCACCGTGCACGGCGATTTCCTTGCCATCGGCTACCTCGACCGCAATCGCGGTGAGGAGCAGATGGTGCTCATTTACGGAGACGTCGAGACCGAAGGCGCACTCATTCGAATGCACTCGGAGTGTCTCACCGGAGATGTCTTCGGCTCCAAGCACTGCGATTGCGGTGACCAACTGTCCGCGGCGCTGGGTGCGATAGTCAAGGAGGGCCGGGGCATTCTCGTCTATCTCCAAGGACATGAGGGCCGGGGAATCGGACTGCTCGCCAAACTCCGTGCGATGAAACTCCAGGCGGAGGGCATGGACACGGTCGAGGCCAATATCGCCCTGGGGCTGCCGGTCGACGCGCGCGACTATCAGGTCGCGGCCGACATCCTGCACGATCTCGGCGTGCGGTCCGTGCGACTGCTGTCCAACAACCCGCGCAAGCGGGAGTCGTTGCAACGACACGGGATCAAGATCGACTCCCAGGTGCCGCTGCTGATTCCGCCGAGCGAGGAGAACAAGTCCTACCAGTGGACGAAGCGCGACCGCCTCGACCACTACCTGCCGCATCTGGACGTCGCGGCGGACTGAGCCCTGTGGACTGTCCCGGTCGGTGGCGCGCTCGGCGCGGTGGTCTGCCGGCGCGAGGCGCAACTCGGTGCGGCCGGCGGCCGAAGCAGACCTGCTGCTCATGTCCGGGGCCGGCACGGTGCTCAGGTCAGGCTGGTCGGCCCGGCGCTCATGTCCGTGGCCTGGCCCGGGTGCTCAGGTCAGGCTGGTCGGCCCGGCGCTCATGTCCGTGGCCTGGCCCGGGTGCTCAGGTCAGGCTGGTCGGCCAGGTGCTCAGGTCACGGTGGTCGGCCCGGTGCCCGGGTCCCGGCGCGCTCGTATCCGGGCCCGGTCAGGGCCTGTCCGCGATGTCGTTCGCCGCGATGTAGCCGAACGTCATCGCCGGGCCGATGGTCGAGCCCGCGCCGGCGTAACTGCGCCCCATGACAGCCGCGCTGGCGTTCCCCGCCGCGTACAGGCCCGGAATCACCGTGCCGTCGGGGCGGAGGACCCGGGCGTTGGCATCCGTCGTCAGCCCGCCCTTGGTGCCGAGGTCGCCGGGCACGATCCGGAACGCGTAGAAGGGCGGCAGCCACAGCGGTGCCAGGCAGGAGTTGGGCACGATTCCGGGGTCCGTGTAGTAGTGGTCGTACGCGCTGTCGCCGCGGTGGAAGTCGGCGTCCGAGCCCGCACGGGCCTGGCCGTTGAAGCGGTTGACGGTCGCTCGGAGCGCCGCCGCCGGAACGCCGATCCGCCCCGCCAACTGGTCCAGGCTCCACGCCTTGTGCACGGCACCGGACGCGTACCAGGACTCGGGGAGGACGAAGGTGGGCGCGATGTCCTTGAACAGATACCGGTTGCGGTAGTTCTGGTCCACCACCAGCCACGCCGGGATGTCCGGTGAGCTGGCGTGGCGCTCGTACATGACGTGGACGACATCGCCGTACGGCGCCGCCTCGTTGACGAAACGTGCCCCGGCCTGGTTCACCAGGAGACTGCCCGGCAGGGTCCGTTCGGCCAGACAGAAGTACGGTTCGCCCGGCAGCGGGATCGCCGGCCCCCACCAGGCGTCGTCCATCAGGGCGAGTGCACCTCCGGCCCGCTCGCCCGCCCGGATCCCGTCACCCGTGTTCTCCTTGGCGCCCACCGTCCAGTCGGTGCCGATCGGTTGCTGCTGATAGCGGTCGCGCATCCCCGCGTTGTGCTCGAAGCCGCCCGACCCGATGACGACCGCGCGCCGGGCGCGGACGAGCCCGGGGGTGCCGCCGCGTGTCACGACCGCTCCGGTGACCCGGTCGTTCTCGATGTGCAGATCCGAGAGCGGGGTGCTCAGCCACACCGGGACGCCCGCGCTCATCAGCCCGGCCCGCAGTCCGCCCGCCAGGGCCTGGCCCATGGTGAGCGGCCGCTGTCCGAGCAGGGCGGCCCGGGTCCCGCGGGCCAGGCACTCGGCCGCCACGGCGGCACCCTTGAGACTGACCGCGGCGAGGGCGATCCACTTGTAGTCGGCGCTGAAGACGACCATCCCGGCGGGGACGGGGAGATACGGGGCGTTCAGCGGGGCCAGCTCCGCGCCGAGGATGTTGCCGTCCAACTGGGCGGGCTCGATGGACCGTCCCACCGACAGCCCGCCGGGCAGCTCGGGGTAGTAGTCGCTGTAGCCCTCCATCCAGCGGAAGCGCAACGGGCTGTTGGCCATCACGAACGAGATCATGGACGGTCCGGAGGTGAGGAACGCCTGCTGCCGGTCCGCGCCGACCTCGTCGCCGACGACGGCGGCCAGATAGGCCGCGGCCTTCTGCGGGGTGTCGGGCACGCCCGCGGCCAGGGTCACCTCATTGTTCGGGATCCAGATCCCCGCGCCGGACCGCGCGGCCGAACCTCCGTACGTGGGCGCCTTCTCCACGACCACGCAGCTCAGCCCGCGACGCGCGGCGGTGAGCGCGGCGGTCATCCCGGCCGCACCCGAGCCGACCACGACGACGTCGTACGTCCCGAGGAGAGGCGGCTCCGCCGCGTGAGCGGCGGCCGCGGGCAGACCGGCCGCGACGACGAGCCCCGCCCCGGCGGCGCCGAGTACGCGGCGGCGCGAGGGTCCGATGGTGTCCGGTACCGACGTGATCTCGGGCATGGTGAGTCGCTCCAGTGGGGTGACGGGGGCGGTGCGGCGCTATGCTGATGGGTCGTCAGAGAAGGTCGCGCGGTGGTCTCGTGAAGTCAAGAGACCCGCGGGCCCGCCGCTCTGCCCTTCGTCGCCCGGTCGCGGACGGGCTCGGGCGCGAGTCTGCCGTCAGCCCACGTGCACCCGGGGGCGGCGTGCCGGGTCCGGTTCCGCCCGGCGCAGGATCTCGCGCGTCACCGGGGCCACCTCGCCGCTGCCGAAGATGAGGAAGCGGAACAACTGGCCGACGGGGCCGCCTTCCGTCCAGGTGAAGTACGCGTGGGGGACCTGGCCCGTTCTGTCGCGCAACGCCATCAGCACCGCGGCGACCGTGTTCGGCACGGTCGTGCCCTCGACCCGCAGCCGGCGCACGCCGTGCTTCTCCTCGCCGTGGACGATCAGGTCTGCGCTGAAGTCGGAGGAGTCCCTCACGAACGCCTCCAGGAAGAGGACCTGCCGTCCCAGCGGGATGGGGGTCTCCTCGCGCTGGCTCCGCTCCTTCTCGCGGTAGGCGGCCGTGCTGTGTTCCTGCGGTTCGTTGGCGATGAGCTGGAGCGGCCCTTCGGCGGCCGCTTCATCGATGAACTGCGCCGCCCTGTCGTCGAAGACGACCTCGACCGCACGCAGCTCGAAGGCGCGGCGGACGCGGGAGACGAAGGACGTCACCGTGATGGCCAGGATGAACAGCAGCGCGATCTTGATGCCGTCGGGGCGTTCGATGATGTTGGCGACCAGCGTGTACGCGAAGACGGCGGTGATCGTCCCGAAGCCGATGGCGGCCCGCCGGCGGCCCCTGCGGTGCACCGCGACCGTCGAGGCGAAGGCCGCCGACAGCATGAGGACCAGCACGCCGGTGGCGTACGCTCCGCTCTGCTTGTCCACGTTCGCGTCGAAGTACACCGTGATCAGCACGGCGATCGCCATGAAGACCAGGACGAGGGGCCGCACCGCCCGTGCCCACTCGGGCGCCATGCCGTAGCGGGGCAGGAACCGCGGTACGAGGTTCAGCAGTCCGGCCAGCGCGGACGCTCCGGCGAACCACAGGATGCAGATGGTGGAGACGTCGTAGACCGTGCCGAAGACCTCGCCCAGATTCTCGTGCGCCAGATAGGCGAGCGCCCGCCCGTTCGCGGGGCCGCCGGCCCGGAACGCCTCCTGCGGGATCAGCAGGGTGGTGGCCAGGCTGGACAGCAGGAGGAAGCAGCACATCGTCAGCGCGGCCGTGGTCAGCAGCTTGCGGGTGTCGCGGATGCGGCCGGCCGGATTCGCGTAGGTGTCGCCGGGATCGCCCTTGATCTGGGGCATCACCGCCACGCCGGTCTCGAAGCCGGACATGCCGAGCGCCAGCTTCGGGAACACCAGCAGTGCCACACCGATCATGGCCAGTGGCGAGGAGTGCTCGGCGGTCATGGCGCTCCACCAGTCGCCGATCACCACGGGTTTGTCGATCACCTGCCAGGCGGCGGAGGCCAGTACCACCAGGTTGAGCCCGAGATATGCGGCCACGAGAGGGACCGCGACGCCGATCGCCTCGTGAAAGCCCTTGAGGAAGACGGCCCCCAGCAGTCCGATGAGGATCAGGGTGATCCAGATGCCCGAGCCGTGCATCCAGTGCGGCGCGAACGGGTTCTCCACTACATGCGCCGCGGCGTCGGCGGCCGAAAGAGTGATGGTGATGACGAAGTCGGTGGCCGCGAAGCCCAGCAGCACCAGGACCAACAGCTTCCCCGACCACCACGGCAGGAGCCGCTCCAGCATCGCGATCGAGCCTTCGCCGTGCGGTGACTCCTTCGCCACCCGCCGGTAGACGGGCAGTGCGCCGAACAGGGTCAGCGCCAGCAGGACGAGGGTCGCGATCGGGGACAGCAGTCCCGCGGCGAGCGCCGCGATACCGGGCTGGTAGCCCAGGGTCGAGAAGTAGTCCACGCCGCTGAGGCACATGACCCGCCACCAGGGATGGCCCGGGTGATCGGGCGGCGGTTCGCCGTGCGGCGCGGGGTACTGGGCCGCCTGCTCGCTGCCCTGGAGCAGCCAGGTTCGCCAGCGTCGCTCCACCGCCCGCTGCCGGCGCCCGGTCTCGGTCTGCGCGCCGGTCATGGGCCTCCTCACCGTGCGTCACCTGCGCGGACAACGAACCCATCGTCGCCCGGCGGTCGTACGTCGGCAGCCCGCGCGGGGTCGTCCGGGGGTGGGGCGTCCGTCGGCGGTGGCACGCGAATCGTCGAGAGCCGGGCTGGCGACCGGGGCGGTGCGGCCGGGACGCCGCCGTTACGGGCCCGCGCCCCCGCGATCGGACGACGTCGGTGCGGCCGGGACACGCCGTTACGGGCCCGCGCCCCCGCGACCCGACGACGTCGGTGCGGGCTCCTCGGGCCGCGCCGACAAGGTCCCCACGACCGGGTGATGTCGCGTCAGCCGGACCGGCCGCGTCTGCCCGGCCGGTCCTCACGCCATCTGGCGGCGCACCAGCTCCTGAAGGTGGCCACCGCGCGCGAGCAGGTCCGCGGGTGCCCCTTCCTCGACCACCTTGCCGTCCGCCATCACGATCACCCGGTCGGCGTCCATCACCGTCGAGAGCCGGTGCGCGATCACGACCCGGCTGGCGCTGAGCCTGCGGGTGCTGTCGATGACGATGCGCTGGGTCTCGTTGTCCAGTGCGCTCGTGGCCTCGTCGAAGAAGAGGACGCGCGGTCGGCGGATCAGCGCCTGGGCGATCATCAGCCGCTGCCGCTGGCCGCCGGAGACCGCGCCGCCTCCCGCGATCATGGTGTGCAGCCCCATCGGCATCCGCTTGATGTCCTCGGCGAGGCCGGCCATCTCGGCGGCCTCCCAAACCTCTTCCTCACCGAATTCCTCGGCACCGCAGATGCAGTCCAGGATCGAGCCGGTGAGCGGCTGCGCGTTCTGCAGGACGACGCCGCACTGCCGTCGCACGGCCGCCTGGTCCAGCGCCGCCAGATCCTGACCGTCGTAGAGCACGCTGCCGGAGACCGGACGGTCGAAGCCGATGAGCAGCCGCAGCAGGGTCGACTTGCCGCAGCCGCTCGGACCCACGATCGCCACGAACTCGCCGGCACCCACCCGGAGGGAGACGTCGTCGAGAACCAGCGGGCCGTCGTCGCCGTAGCGGAACGACAGCCGGCGAGCCTCCAGGGCGCCGGTCAGCGCGCCGGGCTGGGCGCTGGAGCCGCGGACCTCCGGGGCCTCGTCGAGCACCGGCCTGATCTGCTCGATCATCGGCAGTGCGGCGGCGACCGAGACGAGCGCGCCGGTGAGCTGGGTGACCGAGGAGAGCAGCATGGTGACGGCGGTGTTGAACGTCAGGAACTCACCCGCCGACATGCTGCCGCGTGCGGGGCCCGCCAGCAGCATGAACATGGTGAGGGCGCACAGCGGCAGACACACCGCGTCGAGCACGGTCGTCAGATTCCTGATCCGGCCCGCCCGCTGCTGCAACTCGCGCGACCGCGCGAACTCCCGTGCCCACGCCGCGTACGCGAAGCTCTCCGCCGCGGCCACCCGCAGCTTCGGCAGCCCCCGCAGGGTCTGGAACGCCTGATTGTTCAGCTTGTTGCCGAGCTCCACCAGCTCCCGCTGCCATTTCAACTGCCACAGGCCCATCCCGAGGAAGACCGCGCCGATCACGACCAGCATCCCGATGGCCGCCAGCGCAAGCGGCACGCTGTAGCACAGCAGCAGCACGACGTTCATGGTCCCGATCGTGCTCGCCTGCACGGCGACCGGGCCGATGCCCGACAGCACCCGGCGTACCGCGCTGACACCCATCGCCGCACTGGCCAGCTCCCCGGTCGAGCGTTCGGCGAAGAACGTCGTCGGCAGCCGCAACAGCCGGTCCCACACGGCCGGTTGCAAGGAGCTCTCGATCCGTCCCTCCATCCGCAGAACGGTGAGGTTCTGCAGCAGCATGAAGGCCGCGGCCACGATGCCGGCGATCATCACGGCCACCGACACCTGCACGATCAGGCTCCGCTCGGCCGTGGGCACGTACACGCCGAGGACCTGCCCGGTGGCGATCGGCACCAGTGCCCCGAGACCGACCGTCACCAGCGCTCCGACGGCGAGATTGCGCAGATCCATCCGGGTGCCGCGCAGGCTGAACCGCAGCAACCGCCAGAATGTCGGCGGTTCTTCCGGCAACGGCCGGTAGAACATCACGCCGCTCGGTTCGAATTCCTCCGCGCTGTCCGCGCCGATACGCCGCCGCAGACCCGATGCCGGGTTCACCGCTTCGTAACGCCCGCGCCGCCACAGCAGCGCCACCGGCGCCCCCGACTTGGCCCAGTGGCCGACCAGCGGGCCGACGTCGGTGCGCCACCAGCGTCCGGAGAGCCGGACCGTACGGGTCCGGATGCGGGAGTGCATGGCCACCCGCTCCACCGGGCCGACCTGGTCGTCGACCGCGGTGCCCTTCGGCGGCTCGGTCAGCGTGATCCCCGTCGCCTCGGCCACCTGACGGCACACCGCGTACGTGGCGTCGTCCGCGGCGGTGTCCCGGCCGCTCGCGCCGCGTCCGGCCCGGTCCGGTCTGCCGATCGAGGCGATCAGCGCCTGATCGGCCCTGACCCGTACGGCTTCACCGGCCCTGATGCCCGCGGCCGTACGGTCCTCGTGGGCGCGCTCCAGCTGGTCGATCCAGCGGTCGACCGCCGACAGGAGGCGGTAGTGCTGGTTCACCATGCGCTGCCACAGCGCGGCGTCGACGAGCAGGTCGCCGGCCGCGTCGGCGCTGTAGGCGCCTCCGTACTGGACGCTGCCGGACGGTACGGGCATCCACAGGATGTCGTCGTCGGCGACGGCCTCCTCGACCGGCCGGCCGTTGAGGGCCGCCTCGAAGAGGACGCCGAGAGCCCGGCCCGTCCCGAGGGAGAACGCGTACTCCAGGGCGGTCGGCACACCCTCCTGGCCGTACTGCACGGTGTCGTACTGGCCCGTGTCGAACTGTCCGGTGTCGTATCCGGCGTACTCGGGGCGGTACAGCTCCCTCAGCTGGATCCGGCGCAGCAGACAGTCCTGCGACGGGCGGCCGACCAGGGTGTGCTGCGGTCCCTCGACGGGGCCGAGGAGCACGGCCCCCGCCTCCAGCCGGCCGAGGAAGTGCCACTGCCCCTGCTGTGCCGCGTCGACGGCGAACACGTCGAGCGCGCCGCCCACGACGAGCCACAGCACCTGCGGCCCCTCCAGCGGCACACTGCGCAGCTCCGTGCAGTCGACGGGGTGGCCGAGGCCGCCGAGGGCGTGGGTGACCGGGTCGCCGCTGCCCGGATCGGCGACGGCGGACGGGTGGACGGACGACACGTCAGTGCTCCCTGACCAGATCGGCGTAGGCACCGCCGGCTGCCACCAGGTGCTCGTGACGGCCGCGTTCGACCACTGTGCCGTGGTCGAGGACGACGATCTCGTCGCTGTCCCGCACAGTGCTCAGCCGATGGGCGATGACGACGCACGCACAGCCGCGGCGCCGCAGGTTGTCGATGATGAGCTGCTCCGTCTGCGCGTCGAGGGCGCTCGTCACCTCGTCGAGGACCAGGACGCTGGGCCGGCGCACCAGCGCGCGGGCGATCTCCAGCCGCTGGCGCTGCCCGCCGGAGAAGTTGCGGCCGTCCTGCTCGACGCGGCTGTGGATGCCATCGGGGCGGCGGGCGATCACATCGTCGTAGAGCGCCGCGTCCCGCAGAGCGGCGACGACGGCGTCGTCCGGGATCGAGGGGTCCCACAGCGCCACGTTGTCGCGGACGGTGCCCTCGAAGAGAAAGACGTCCTGGTCGACGAAGGAGACCGAGGCCGCCAGCGCGCTGCGGGGAATGTCCTCCAGGCGGCGGCCGTCGATCCGGATCGTGCCCTCCCACGGGCTGTAGAGCCCGGCGATGAGGCGCGAGACGGTGGACTTGCCGCTGCCGGACCCGCCGACGAGCGCGACCTGCTGCCCCGGCCCGACCGTCAGCGAGAAATCGGTGAGCAGGGGCTTGTCCAGCGGGCTGTAGCCGAAGGCGATGCCGTCCAGCGTCACATGGCCCGTGAGCCTGCGGGTGCTGGGGTCCGGCTCGTCGCGCGAGTAGAGCTCGTCGACCGGGAAGTTCTCGACGTCCTTCAGACGGGCCACGTCGGCGGCGAAGTCCTGGATACGGCCGGCCACACCGTTCAGCCGGGTGATCGGCGCGGTGAAGCGGGTCACGAGCGCCTGGAACGCGACGAGCAGACCGACCGAGATCGCTCCCTCCACCGCCCGCATACCGCCGATCCACAGGATCAGCGCGCTGTTGAAGGTCGCGAGGGTCGGTGCGACGACCGCGAGGACCGCGCTCGGCACACCCAGGCGCTGCTGCTCATCCAGCGTGGTCGCGTGCTGGCCTGCCCAGCGGCGGAAGAAGCCGTTCTCGCCCCCGGTGGCCTTCATGGTCTCGATGAGCTGAAGGCCTGTGTACGAGGTGTTCGTCAGCTTCGCGCTGTCGGCCCGCAGCTTCTGGGTGTGGGTGGCCCGCAGCCGGATCACGATCCGCATCGCCACCACGTTCAGCAGCGCGATCAGCACACCGATGACGGTGAGTTGGGGATCGTAGGTCCACAGCAGGAAGGCGTAGAGGATCACGACCACGCCGTCCACGCCCGCCGCGGCGAGATCGCGCGCCAAGGTCTCGGCGACCGCGTCGTTGGACTGAAGCCGCTGCACCAGGTCGGCCGGGCTGCGCTGGGCGAAGAACGTGACCGGCAGCCGCAGCAGATGCCGGAAGAACCGTGCGCTGCCGAGGGTCGAGGAGATGATCCGGCCGCGCAGCAGATTCGCCTGCTGGAGCCAGGTGAGGACGGCGGTGAGCACCACCAGCGCGGCCATCGACGCGAACAGCGGTCCGAGCAGCGAGGTCTGCTCGCCGATCAGGAACATGTCGATGTAGGTGCGGCTCAGTGCGGGCAGCGCGGCACCCACGGCGACCAGCAGCAGACTCGCGAACAGAGCGGCCAGCAGCGTGCCCTTGGTGCCGCGCAGCCGGGCGGGCATCGCGCCCGCGACACCCGGCTTGCGGCCGCCCCGGCGGAAGGCGGCGGTCGGCTCGAAGACCAGGACGACACCGGTGAAGCTGGTGTCGAAGTCCTCCATCGTGACGAAGCGGCGGCCCTTGTCGGGGTCGTTGATGTGCACCCCGCGCCGGCCGAAGCGGCGCCCCATGCCGTCGTAGACGACGTAGTGGTTGAACTCCCAGAACAGGATGGCCGGCGCCTGGACCTCGGCGAGCGCCGCCGGCTCCATCTGCATGCCCTTGGCCTGAAGGCCGTAACTGCGGGCGGCCTTGAGGACGTTGCTGGCGCGCGATCCGTCGCGCGAGACGCCGCAGGCGATCCGCAGCTCCTCCAGCGGTACGTGCCGTCCGTAGTGGGCGAGCACCATGGCGAGCGAGGCGGCCCCGCACTCCAGGGCCTCCATCTGGAGGATGGTGGGCGTGCGGACGGCGCTGCGCCTGCGCGGCTTCGGGGGACGGCTGCGCTGTGCGCGCCGCCGGCCACCACCGGTCTCCTGCCGCCCGCGACGGCGGCCCCCGGGCGGCAACTGCTGCTGCGGCGCCTGCCGTTGTGATCCCTGCCGCTGTGACGGTGCGGTGTTGCCTGTCGCGGTCATGGAAGCAGCCAATCGATCGGGTGCTGCTCGCTGAGACGGATGGCAGCGCTCGTGAGGGTCATCGACTCGACCTCGAAGGGCGGGCCCTCCGAGGAGGACCAGGTGTAACCGGAGGTGGTCGTCTTCGACGCGTCGAGCCGCACCAGGACCGCCACCGGCTGGCCGCTCTGCGAGAACTGCTCCCCGAGCTGGCTGCTGCCGAGGAAGCCGCTGATCCGCTGACGGGTCTGCGCGGTCCTGCCCACGGCCTTCACCGTGCCGCGGAGCACGCCGTACTGCTGGGTCGGCACGGACTGCACGGTGAGATCGACCGAAGCGCCGACGGGCACGGTCGATCCCCGCTCCGCCGGTACGTAGACCATCGCCATCAGGGGGTCGTCCGCCCCCTTCGCCCGCTCCACGGCTGCCACGTCGGCTCCGGTCGTGACCACGGATCCGATGGTGGCGGCGAGCGTCGTCAGCCGTCCGGCGGCGATGCTGCGCACGACGACCGTTCCCTGCTGCGTACGCACCTTCACCAGTGGGGTGTTGGCGGCCACCCGTTCACCCTCCTCGGCGAGGACCTCGGTGATCTGGCCGGAGACGGGGCTCTGGAGGACGTAGCTGCCCTGGCCGTAGGTGAGGACGCCGGGGGCCTTCACGGTCGAGGTGACCGATCCGGTCACGGCCCAGAACGCTGCGGCGATCATGACGAGAACGGTCACGGACAGCACGAGCAGACCCTGCGGCCGGGCGAACCGTACCGGCAGGTCGAGTTCCTCGGGCGAACGCAGTTTGGAGAGGGCCTGTTGGCGGAATTGCACGACGCTTTCCCTCTACTGCGGGATCCCCGGCGGTGCGGGGGACCGGTGACGGGCGCGGAACACCCGTGGAAGTACGGGTCCGTGGGGTGCACGGGTACGGCGAGTCCGTGGGGTGCACGGGCACGGCGGGAAGGACGTGTGGGGCCGGACCCCCACACGGACGACGGCCGTGCTGTCCGGAACCTGGTGGGCTCGGACAGCACGGCCATGGCGCATCGGCTCAAGAGGGGGACAGCCGACGGGCCGTCATCGACCGGTGGGTGTGCCGCTCGGGGCGGCACACGGCCCAGTCAGAGACCGGCGACGAGGCCCGTCACGCCGGCGGTGTTCAGGCCGGTGAGGCCCTCGACCGTGCCGGTCACGGAGCCGACGGTGCCGGCGGCGGCGGCGAGGGTGCCGGAGACGGGAACGACCGAGTCAACGGTGCCCGTGACGGCGCCGACGGCCTGGTTCACGAGGCCACCGGCCACGTTGTCGAGGTCGGCGTCCGAGATTTCCTGGGTCTCGACCTGGAAGTTGTTCATGATGGGGGTTCCCTTCGCATGGATACATCGAAATTGCCGCGACCGAGCCATCGTCAGGTGAGTCCTGTCGCAGCGGCGGTGGTCGTACGAGTCAGGCGAGCCCGTATTCGGAAACCCCTTCGTACAACTCCCGCGGTGCGAAGGATCAAAGCACGGGCCTGCGTTGCTCAGCCAATCGGACAAGCACCGAACCGCTGCCTCAAAGGCCGCTGGATTACCTGACGTGTACGCGCGTCCATGAGTTGGCAGCAGCTTCTTCACGTGTCTCCACGCATTGATCGCCGCATGTCAGCGCGACCACACCGACGGAACGGGACATTCCGCCTCGACGTGTACGGTGCGCGGACCTCTATGGGAACGCGTGTCGGACACGTTGTGACGCCGAGGTATTCAGTGTGCAGATTCGCTGAAGAGTGGCGTGGGTTCCGGCGGCATCTCGCCGATCGTCACGCGATGCAGTCGAGAGGCTATTCCGCGCTACCGCCGGGCCTGAGTGGGCGGCACATAAAGGCATAACGGAGTTCCGTCGGGCGAGGCACGGAATGGTCGAATTACTGCGGATTCTTCGGTTGCCCCGGGCCCTCTTCGGCTGCTTTCGGGGCGAGGTGGTGCAAGGTGCGACAACGACCCCTGCCGCACCCATTGACATTCTGACGACCCGTCAGGATGTTGTGAGCATGGCGAAGATGCGCGAGCGTCTGATCGGTCTCCTCATCGTCCTGACGGCCTCCCTGACGGCCCCCCTGACGGTGGGGGCCGAGTCGTCCGCCGCCGCTCCGATGCCCGAACCCGCGCCGGGCACGCCGCTGTTCGACGAACGGGCATCGGCCGTGCGCGCAGGCCCGGGCGGGCAGTGGTTCGACGAGCAGGCCGCTTCCTCGTTCACCGCCCTGAACGGGCGCTTCACCGACGGACTCGGCCGCGAAGTCGTCCTGCGCGGCTACAACGTCTCGGGCGAGACCAAGCTCGCCGAGAACAAGGGCCTGCCCTTCGCCTCCGTCGCCGACGCACACAAGTCGGCGGTCGCGCTGCGCAACCTCGGCGGCGGCAACACCGCGCGCTTCCTGCTCTCCTGGGCATACGCCGAGCCCGTACGCGGGCAGGTCGACGTCACCTACCTCGCCGCCGTCACCGCGCAGATGCGGGCCTTCCTCGCGGCAGGCGTCCGCGTCTACCCCGACTTCCACCAGGACCTCTTCTCCCGCCATCTCTTCCACGAGAGCAGCTGGTACACCGGCGACGGCGCGCCCCAATGGGTCGTCGAGGCCGGCGGCTACCCACGCGAGTCCTGCGGAATCTGCCTCTTCTGGGGGCAGAACATCACCCAGAACGAGGCCGTGAAGCGCGCCACGTACGACTTCTGGCACAACAGGGGCGGAGTCCAGGACGCCTTCCTCGCTACCGCGCGGACCACGATGGCGTACCTCGCCGAGCACCTGAGCCCGGCGGAGTTCGCGGGGGTCGCCGGCTTCGACCCCTACAACGAACCGCACGCCGGGACCTACGACTCCGGCCAGAGCAGCCGCGCCTGGGAGCGGGACGTCCTCTGGCCGTTCTACGAGAAGTTCCGTGCCCGCATGGACGAGGCCGGCTGGCGCCACAAGCCCGCGTTCGTGGAGCCGAACCTCTTCTGGAACGCCAACCTCGCCTTCCAGAAGCAGGAAGGCGGTCTGCTGGACGCCGGCGCGCTCGGCCCGCGCTACGTCTTCAACACCCACTTCTACGACCAGAAGGCCATCTCCGGCATCTTCATGTGGGGCAAGGCGGCGGACGGGCAGTACACCGCCGACTTCGGCACGGTCCGCGACCGCGCGGCTGACGCGGGAACGGCCGGCATCGTCAGCGAGTTCGGCCACCCGCTCACGGGCTCGGTGTCCGACAAGGCCCCGACGATCGGCAAGGCGATGTACCAGGCCCTGGACTCCCGCCTGCCCGGCGCCACATGGTGGTCGCGCCCCCAGGACTCGGGCCCCGTGCTCTCGGGCACCCAATGGCAGTGGGACATCTACCACGGCCGCCACCACGAACTCATGAACGGCAACCCGGACAAGGTCCTGACCGCGGCGGACGCATGGAACGACGAGGACCTCTCGGCGATCCGTCTGGACGACTCCGGCACCCCGACCCTTCGCCAGGACGCCCGGCTCCTGGACCGGCTGTACCCGAGCGCCGTGGCCGGCCGCACGGTGGCCTTCACCTACGAGGACCGGGCGCGCGACGGCTCGACGACGCTGACATGGAACCCGGTCCCGGCCTCGCTGCCGAAGGTCCGCGAACTCGTGGGCGGGGGCCAGTACGGCCTCCTGCTCTGGCGCTCGACGACCACCACCGCACCGACGGAACTGCACCTGCCGGCCTCGTTCCCGAGTGCCACAACCACGGTGGTCTCGGACCTGGGTGCCGTACACGGACTGCCGGCGTACGCGGCGGGGGCGCCGGTGGGAGTGGCACCGGAGGTGGGCGGAACGGGCAGTAGACGACTGCTGCTCACGCCGGCGGCGGAGGGGCCGCACTACGCGCTGGTGACGAACGGGGCGGGGGCGGCGGCACCGTCGGGGGAACTGCTGCGGGCGGCGAAGGCGGAGCTGGCGGGCTGGGCGGCGGGGCGGGGCTGAGTGCTCTTCTCCGGCTGTGGCTCAGCGTGCCCTGCCGTTACGGCCCCGCCGGTCACTTGTCGAAGGCACGCCTACGGGGTTTCTCGCCACCGGGCCGAGCCGCCGGGTGACGACCGTCCAACGCCGACGGCGCAGGCGACGCCGACCCCCTTACGACAACGTGCGCGGGGGAGTCAGCGCGTTCACCAGTCCGGCCAGTGCAACCGCCAGGGATGTCAGCCCCGGCCCCGTGGGCCCGCCCGGCTCCTTCATGTAGACGTCCCGTCGGATTTCGACCATCAGCGCGCTGACCCGGGCGTCCTTGCCGTAGTACTCCAGCGGTACGTACGTGCCGGCGAAGGGGCTGTTGATCCCGGTTCCGCCGAAGTCCCCGAACGCCTGCTCGGCGAGGGCGAGAAGTTCGGGCGGAGTGTGGAAGGTGTTCGTGCCCAGGCAGATCGGCGGCCGTGGGCCGTCGCCGTGGAGTTCGTACGGCAGGGGCTCGCTCGGGTACGAGTGGACATCGATGATCACGGCTCGCCCGACAGTCTCCAGCCGGTCCGCGACGGCCGCTTTCATGGCCGCCGCGTACGGGTGGAAGTAGCGGTCGATCAGCGGCTGACCGTCGAAGCCCTCGGGGCGCAGCGGCTCCCGGTGCGTGGTCCGCGTGTAGACCGCGCCCATGCCGACCGCGAGCATTTCCTCCCGCTCGTCGGGGAAGCGTTCGGGGTCGATCACCAGCCTGGACAGCCGATTGACGAACTGCCAGGGCGTGACCGCGCAGAGTCCGGCGGCCGCGGTGGCCAGTTCGGCCGTGTGGGAATCGGTGATGTGGCCGAGTTCGGCCGCGAGGGCGTCGTCGTCCAGCAGGATCTCGTCGCGTACGGACGCGGGAAGCGCTCGCGAGGAGTGCGGTACGTGCAGGATCACCGGCGACGATTCGGCACCGGCCAGCAGATGGAAGGGCTCGCGGTGGTTCTCGGGGACTGTGGTCATCGCCTTCTCGGGTGCCGGGGCCGGTGGCCGGTGTCGTACTCCACGAACGTAGCCGAGGGAGCCCCGATGAAGGGTCGTCGGCCCGGTCGTGGCGACCGGATCACCTGATAACTTCTGCGAATTGTGACCAGCGGCGACGAGCACGAGGGGGCGCGTGAGCGACGCGTGGGAGGACCGGTCGGGCACACGGCTGCCCGAGGGAGTGCCGCCGATGAGGCCACGATGGCTGCCGCGGATACCGGACGGACCTGATCAGGGGCCCTGGCGTCGCCGGTCCAACCAACTGCTGTACGTTCTCGCGCTGGCCGGGATGGGAGCGAGCGTCTGGGCGTTCTGGCTCACGCTGGAGGACATGGGCGAGAAGTCCGACAGCAAAGACCGGATAGCCGAAGCGTGCGCGGGACTTGTGGACGCCGAGGCCGTGCTGTCGCTGCGAGGCGGAGTGGTCAGGACGAAAACCGACAGCGGGGCGGACTCCGTGCTCCGTATCGACTCCCTGCCGAGCGCGTGCCGCATCTACGGGGTACCGGAGTCCGGAGGGTCGGACGGCCTGTTCTCGCTCGTGGTCCGCACGGCGGCCGACGGCCGTCCCCTGCACGTCGTGGGCGACGAGAGCAGCCTGGAGCCGTTCCAGAACCGCTTGGATCGCAACGCCGAGGACGAGGACGCGACCCGCACGGCGGACCGCGCGGAGCCCCACCCTCTGGGGGACGGCGCTCTCGGTGACTACGACCACGGCTCCGTGACGGTGCGGGCGGTGTGCACGTCGGGGAAGCCCGCGGCTCTGTCCGTCACCGCCCGGGCGGACTACGAGGACGTGTCGGACCAGGACCGCCGGACGCTGGCCGAGGTCGCCCACGGAGCGGCGGTGCGGGCCGCCGCGGGGCTGAAGTGCGACGCGAGACTGTCCGCTCTTCCGTCGCGGTTGCCCACCCCGGATCGGGAACTCGGCGACCCGAAGTCCGCGAAGGCGTCCTGCGGGTGGTACCGGGGATACCTGGGTCGTACGGCCCGGGGCCGGCTCCCCGACCGCGTGCTGGAGGCACCGCTCGGCGCCATGAGCTCGACGGAGTCGTGCCTGTTGGCGGTCAGCCCGTCCGCCGTCGGCGAGATCGCCGACGATCTGCAGGGACCCGACAGGACGTACGCCGAACCGGCGCTCACCCACTCTCCGTGGTGGATGAGGACGTCGTCGTACCTCGGCACCGACGCGAAGTCGGTGGGCCACTCTCCCTTCGCCGACACCACGTTCCTCAAGCCGGGCACCGCCGGGGGCGACGAGGGAGCCGGCGTCTGGTGGGCCTCCTCCGTCTGCGACGGACGGCCTGCCCTCCACGCGCTCACCGTGAGCTATACGTACGACGGCGTCGTGAGCGGCCGGATGGCCGGGCTTCTCCGTGCGTACGTGGACGACGTGACCAAGCGCAGGGGGTGCACGGACGTCGTCTTCCCGCCCGCGACGGCGTTCGCGCGGAAGTAGTGGGTCGTGCGGCCGCTCATGGTGAGAACATTCGACGTAACCCACAGTGCGGTTCGCGTGTGCGCATGGCACGGCCCGCGGACGGCTGCGGCGGACACCGATCCTCAGAAGCCGTCGCTGGGTCTTCAGCGGTACGTCACCCGTCGCCACAGGCCGGTCTCATCTGCCGATGACGACGTGTGAGCAGTGCCCCGGCCATGAGTGACGTGTCCCATCGGCTGCCCGTCCACCCGCACGGCGCCGAGTCCCTCACGCGGTCGGCACGAGTTCGGAGACGATGGCCGGTCGCGTTACGCGCTGTTGTCGTCCCGGCACCGCGCGATAGCCTGGCCCGTGGTCGGGACAGGCGAACCGGTGACACGAGGGGGCCGTGGAGCAGTGCGACGTGTCGGCCAACAGCCGGACAACAGTTCACCGTTCGGCGTCGTCGGTATGGCCGGCAACTGCTGGGAATGGACCTCGACCAGCCTCAGCGACGCGGGTGAGGCAGTGATCTGCGGCGGCAGCTACGACAACCCGATGCGCGCGGTGCAGGCCGGCAGCAAGGGCCTTTACCGCAAGCGCGGTGGCAGCAACGCAGTCGGCCTCAGGTGTGTCGAGGACATCACAGGCGTCCCGGGTACGGAGAGGACAGGACGATGAGCGGCGGGCCACGCCACGGCACGATCGTCGACCGGCGTACGAACGGCGGAGGCCTCAACGGCACCGTCGGCTCCTACACCGTCCGGGACGACGAGGAAGAGATCTACTACAGCTTCGACTACCGGCAGATCGTGACCGAGGGGTTCCGTACGATCCGCACGGGCGAGCGGGTCCGCTTCCACATCTCCGCCGGCACCTTCGGCCGGGCACAGTTCGTCATCCGCCTCGACCAGCCTGACCCGGCCGAGTACTACGCATGACGGCTGCCACGCCTGCGCTCGATGCCGTCATGGGCGCGCGCCAGGAGCTGACCGTCGTTCTGCCCGTGCAGCTGCGGCGTACGCCCGACTGGGAAGAAGGTCCCTTTCCCTTCGAGTTGGGAAGCCGTCGGACCGACGCGGCGACGCGGTCCAGCTACTTCGCACCGGCGTCTGCCCGGGTCCTGTACGGAATACCCGGTCGCCCGCGGCGATGGCACCGACCACTGTCGATCGCTCACGACGGGCTGCGCCTCCTGGGCATGGAACTACTGCGGACAGCCACGGCCCGCAATCCGGAACACGCTCTGGCGGTCCTGCACCTGAGCGCGGACAGACCGCTGCTGCCAGTGCTGCGTGCCATAGCGACACGAGGGAACGCATCCGAGTCGGCGCCCCTGTCAGGACCGCTCTCGCCTGCTGAACTCCTTGCCGATATCGCGCAGGTTCGAGACGTGACCGGCCCGTTCGCGATTGCGCGCCCATACACGATCGCCTTCATGACGCCACATGCAGAACACATCGCCGCCCTGCGATCGGGACTGGAGGGCGGGCTGCCGGACACGGCCGACCGGTGGCTGTGGCAGCTGGCCTCCCGCTCGAACCCAGCCGATTTTCCGCTGGCACCCGAGACCGCGGTGAAGCAATTGGCGAGTGCCGTCCGCATCTCGGCGGACTGGAGTGCGCTGGTGCTGCGCCAGGGAGCGGCCTTTCTCGGCCACCGGGCCGATAGCGGTGCGGGTGACTTCTACGAGTTCGGCGCGCTCCACTCCCGCACCGTCTATCTCGATGCCTTGCTGCTCGGTTCTTTGCAGCGTGACCACATCGACGAGTTGACGGACGAGCTCTCAGAGGTGTTCGACTCTCGACGGTTGGCGCGGCGGGTCGCCACATTGGAGCGGAACATCGCCGTTTTCCGGAGTACCTATTGGCGTCAGCACCTGACCGCCCACGGGCCGGCGAACGATCTGCTGCTCGCCTTCCAGGACCAGCACCGGCTGCCGGACCGCTTCAGCGAGATCCTCGCCGAGGCGGCGGACTACAGCCGCCTGGTGCAGACCCGTGAGAGCCTGCAGATCAGCGGCGCGCTCGGGATTCTCACCATCCTGGGCCTGCCGCTCGGAACGGCGATCGGCATTCTCCAGGTTCTTGGGGACGAGTCTGTGACGCATCTCCTGACCGCTCTCGGAATATCCGTCGCGGCGACGGCGGGTGCGCTCACGACGCGGTACGGGCGACTGGTCCTGTCATCGCTGCGCGGTGGAGGCAATCCGTGAGCGCTTCATTCTTCTGTGGCCGCCGCCCTCCTGGCCGTACGTCCAGCGTGCCCGCTCCACCTCGTGGACGGTGACATCGTCCGGGCGCCCGCGCATGGTCCGAGTCCGTGCGGACTCGGACCTCAGCCGCTCTGACCCACCGGCCCACTCGAACTCGCCGACGGCGTGATCTCCTCGTGCCCCGCCACCCCGCCCGGCCCCGTCGGCAGTCCCGGCTTCGGTGGCTTTCGCCGCAGCCGGGAGAGCAGCGGCTCCGTCCAGCGCGCCGACAGCGGGCCGAGGATCACCATGATCAGGACGTACGCCGTCGCGATCGGGCCGATGCGGGGTTCCGTCGCGACCGCCAGGCCCGCGATCACGATCGAGAACTCGCCGCGGGCCACCAGCGCACCGCCCGCTCGGAGACGTCCGCGGGGTGCGATGCCCGCGCGGCGGGCCGCGTACCAGCCCGTCAGGATCTTGGTGGCCGCCGTGACCACCGCGAGCAGCAGCGCGGGCAGCAGGACCGGCGGGATCTCGGACGGGACCGTGGAGAGACCGAAGAAGACGAAGAAGACGGCCGCGAACAGGTCCCGCAGCGGGGTGAGCAGTTTGCGCGCGCCCTCGGCGACCTCGCCGGAGAGGGCGATGCCCACCAGGAACGCGCCGACCGCCGCTGAGACCTGCAGTTCCTGGGCCACGCCCGCCACCAGCAGGGTCAGGCCGAGGACGACCAGCAGCAGCATCTCGGGATTGTCGGAGGAGACCGCGCGGCTGATGAGCCTGCCGTGGCGGAGCGCGAGATAGAGGACGACGCCGACCGTGCCCAGCGCGATCAGCAGGGTGATGCTGCCGCCGGCGAGTCCCGCGCCCGCCACCAGGGCGGTCAGCAGGGGCAGGTAGACGGCCATCGACAGGTCCTCGATCACGAGGACGCCCAGGATCACCGGTGTCTCGCGGTTGCCGAGACGGCCCAGGTCGGTGAGCACCTTCGCGATGACGCCGGAGGACGAGATCCAGGTGACACCGGCCAGCGCCACGGCCGCCACGGGTCCCCAGCCGAGGAGCAGGGCTGCGGCCGCGCCCGGTACGGCGTTGAGGACGAAGTCGACGGCACCCGACGGGTACTGCGTCTTGAGGCTGCCGACGAGTTCGGACGCGCTGTACTCCAGCCCCAGCAGAAGGAGCAGGAGGATCACGCCGATCTCGGCGCCGACGGCGATGAAGTCCTCGCTGGCGCTGAGCGGCAGCAGTCCGCCCTGCCCGAAGGCGAGCCCCGCCAGGAGGTACAGGGGGATGGGGGAGAGGCCGATGCGGCCGGCGAACCGGCCTATCAGCCCCAGGCCGAGGATGATCGCGCCGAGTTCGATCAGCAGGGTCGTCGTCTCGTGCACGGTCAGCCTCCGGCGATGATCTCGACGAGGGCGTCGACGCCCTCGCGCGTGCCGACCGCGACGAGCGTGTCGCCCGCCGCGAAACGGAAGTCGGGTCCGGGGGAGGGATGCGCACCGGTACGGCGGAGTACCGCGACGATCGACGCGCCGGTGCGGGTGCGGGCCTGGGTGTCGCCGAGGAGCCGTCCGGTGTAGGGGGACCGGACGCCGACCGGGATGTGCTCGGTGACGAGGTCGATGCCGTCCGTCCGTACGGCGTCGATGGGCGCCGGGTCGATCAGATGGGCGAGGGCGGTGGCCTCGTCCGACGAGAGCGGGACGGACAGCAGACACGCGTCGGGGTCGTCCGGGGCGAAGAAGCCGAGGAAGCGCCGCCCGTCGTGGTGGACGACGACGGATATGTGCCGGCCCGCCTCGGTCGTGAAGTCGTACTGCGTACCGACTCCCGGCAATGAGGTACGACGGGTGCCCATGCTCGCCTCCCATGGCGTTGACCGGCCCCCGCCGAGGGCGGGTGAGCCGTGATGTCCGAGAGTTCGAACAGTCTACGTAAGCCGATCAATCCCGGCCCGGGTGGCATCTCCCGGGCAGGGGCGGCTGACCTGCGGCTCTCGGTACCTCCCGGTCGACCCGGCCGCTATCGGCGGGCGCAGCGCAACTGCTCCGGGTCGACGGCGTCGGCCATCACCGGCATCCCCGCGTCGCCGGGGTGCAGATGGTCACCGCTGTCGTACGCGGGCAGGATGCGGGACGGGCGGGCGGGGTCACGGACGGCCGCGTCGAAGTCGACGACCTCGTCGAACGCCCCGCTCTCCCGGACGAAGGCGTTGACCTCCTGACGCAGTGCCTCGCCGCTGGGGCTCCATTCCGGCCAGCCCTCGTACGGCATGACGGTCGCGCCGACCACGCAGACGCCGGCGGCGTGCGCGCGGTCGATGATCTGCCGGTAGCCCGCGATGAGGGCGGCGGCGGTGGGCGCGGGGGTCGCCTTGATGTCGTTGACGCCTTCGAGCAGGAACACGGTGTGCAGCCCGCGCTGCGACAGGACGTCACGGTCGAGGCGCTTGAGGGCGCTCTCGCCCGAGCCGTCGGTGAGGACCTTGTTGCCGGAGATCCCTTCGTTGGCCACACCCTTGATCCGCGTGCGGGGGTCCTCGGCGAGTCTGCGGGCCAGGAAGTCGGGCCAGCGGCGGTTGGTGTCGGCCGTCGACGAGGCTCCGTCGGTGATCGAGTCGCCGAGTGTGGCAACCGCGCCGGTGCCGCGCCGCGCGTTGACGACCGCGGCGTCGAGATAGAACCAGGAGGTCGCGCGCTCGGTGTACGCCGTGGCGGCCTCGTCCGGAGCGTGGTCGCCCGAGGGAGCGATGTAGGAGGTCTGGAGCGCCATCTTGTGGCCGGTGGCGGGACCGCTTGCCTGCTGGACGTACAGACTGACCGCGAGATCGGCCTGCGGGCGCAGTGTGCCGCGCAGCGGGTCGCTGTAGACGGACGCTCCGGGTGCCAGCGTGACGGCGGGGGAGCCGCGGAAGGTGAGCTGCCGGTTGCTGCCGGGAACCAGCGCCGCGCCCGTGGCCCGCAGACCGGCGTACGCACGGCCGAAGGTCACGGGCCGGGTGCCGAAGGTGTTGGAGAGCCGGACGCGCAGTTCCTCGCCGCCCACGCTGGTACGGACGATGAGGCGGTAGGTGCGCTCCTGGAGGGCGGTGGGGCTGACGAGGTCGGTACTGGCGGCCCACGTGTCGACGGGGGTGGGGCGCGCGATCGCGGGAACGGCGTCGCTTTCCGGTGCGGCTGCCGGGGCCGGGGCCGCCCCGATCAGCGCGCCGGTCGCCAGGACGGCTGTGGTGACGTGCAGGGCACGGGCCCGCAGCCGTAACCGGAATCCGGGGGTGGGGAGCAGGGTGGCGTTCATGTGCCGGTTTCCTCCCTTGCGGCTCGGGGCCCGCGGGGCCCCGGGGACGAAGGCATGGGCATGAGTTCAATGACATGAACATGCCATTGAGGGTGCTGGGGCTATTCACTCCCGGCCGGGTGCGCGGTGTCCAGACCGCCTTGGGACCGCGCTCGACCTGCGGCGAACTCCCGCACTGGACAACGGGGTTAGTTGCCGGAGGGCACGCCTCCTGGGATGATCACCGGGCGTTGAACCCTTGACCTGAGCACCTCCGCCCCCAAGGAGCCTCGTATGACCGGGACCGAGCCGACCAGCCCCAGGATCGACACCGGCAAGCCGCATCCTGCCCGCGTGTACGACTGGTTCCTCGGCGGCAAGGACAACTACCCGGTGGACGAGGAACTCGGCCGCCAGATCATGAGCATCGACGCGCGCGCCAAGCATGTCGCCCGGACGAACCGCTGGTTCATGCACCGCGTCACCCGCTGGCTGGCGGGGGAGGCGGGGATCACGCAGTACCTCGACGTCGGCACCGGCATCCCCACCGAGCCGAATCTGCATCAGATAGCCCAGGGCATCGTCCCCGAGGCGCGCGTGGTCTACACGGACAACGATCCCATCGTGCTGACACACGCCGAGGCGCTGCTGCGCAGCACCCCGGAGGGCGTCACCGACTACATCCAGGCCGACGTCCGCGAGCCCGAGATCATCCTCGAACAGGCCCGGAAGGTCCTGGACTTCGGCCGCCCCGTAGCTCTGTCGCTGGTGGCTCTCCTGCACTTCGTCGGCGACGCCGACCGCCCGTACGACCTGGTCGGCCGGCTCGTGGACGCGCTGCCGTCGGGCAGCTACCTCGTGCTGTCCCAGCTCACCTCCGACTTCGACCCGGAGGCGGTCCAGCGCGGCGTCCAGATGTACGCCGCCGGCGGGGTCACTCTCGCACCGCGCACCCAGGCCGAGATCGCGCGCTTCTTCGACGGCCTCGACGTGGTCGAGCCGGGAATCGTCCAGCTCACCCGGTGGCATCCGGAACTCGCCGTCGACGAGGCCACGGAGGGGAACGAAGGAGCGTCGCTGTACGCGGCGGTGGGGCGCAAGCCGTAGCGGGTGTGCCGAACCGCGCCTCCGGACGACCCGCGGGCGAAGGGTGGTCGGAGCGGCGGGGTGGGAAGGGATGGTGCATGGGCATCTTCCGTCGACGTCGCCGGTCCGCGTCACCCGGCGACCAACAGCGCCGGCAATACCGGGTCGGCGAGGAACAGGGGGACGGTGACTACGCGCGCGTTCTCGACGAGAGCGACGCCGTGGCCGGCCTCTGGCTGAGAAACCCCCACCATGCCCGTGATCCCTTGCTGATCGACACCTTGCTCCACAGGTTCGACCAGCCCCATCTGATGGGTGCGGACAACCGCGTCGTCGCCAACACGGTCGACGGCAAGGCCGGGTTGTTCGTCATGTTCGGCGGCCGGCGCGCCCCCGGCGAACCCGCGCCCGTCCCGTTCGGGCACGACGAGGGTCTCGCCGGCGGCGAAGGAGCGCCCGCCGACCGGTCGTTGCTGCTCAACGGCCGTCGGCACCCGCTGCACGAGGACTTCGACGCCCTCGGCCGGGACGTGGCGGCGGGCAGGATCGCGCTGCTCAGGACGACGATCTCCGGCCTGACCGTGGACGACCAGGTGCGGCTGTTCGACGTCGTGGCGGCCGCCTTCGGCGAGGACTCTCCCGAGACCCGCGCGGTGGTCGGCGCGGGCTTCCACTGCCTCACCTGCTTCGAGGGCTACTCGGCGATGGTCATCCAGCTCCGCGATCACCTGAGAAACGGTGGACGGTCGAACCTGCGGGACATCACCGAGTGCCGTGCGTGTGGGGGGCAGGACGCGGTCTGGGTCTACCGGCCACCCGCGGAGGCGGCACCCACGCGGTAGCCGCTGCCGCCCGGCCCGTGGGGCGAACGGATCGGCCGTCGGCCCTCCGAGTCGGCCCCGCCTGTCGTGGATCATGGTGTGAGCAGCGTCGGCGTCGCCCGCTCCAGCACCTCCGAGACCCGCTCCCAAGTTTCCATATCCCTTTGCACCGGCGGCAGTTGGACAGCGCGGTCGCCCTGCCAGCCGCTCGACAGCGCCACCGGGTCCTCGCCCGACGCCGCTGCGGCGGCCAGCGCCGCCGCTCCGAGGGCGACCTGTTCGTCGCTCTCGGGGATCAGCAGGGGCCGTCCGGAGAGGCGGCGTACGGTCTCCACCCAGTACCTGCCACGCGCTCCGCCGCCCACCAGACGCAGTGGGCGCGACGCGACATCCGCGCCCGACGGGTCCGTGCCGCAGGCGCGCAGCACCTCGTCGAGGGCGCGCAGCACGGTCACGACAGCGCCCTCGTATGCCGCGCCCAGGATCTGCTGGCGGCTGGTGGTGTGCCGCAGGCCGGAGAGGAGACCGGAGGCGCCCGGCAGATCGGGTGTCCGCTCCCCGTCGAGGTACGGCAGCAGGACCACCTCGCCGCCCGCCTCCGCCGTGTCCCGGCTCAGGCCGAGCAGGGTGGCGATCCGGTCGACTGCCTGGGTGCAGTTCAGGGTGCAGGCCAGCGGGAGGTATGTGCCGTCAGCGGCGGCGAAGCCGGCGAGGACCGGTGAGGCGGGCCGGGTGCGGGTCGCCGCGAACACCGTTCCCGAGGTGCCGAGGCTCAGGGCCGGATGGTCGAGCAGCCCCGCGCCGCCGAGCCCCAGCCCGACGGCGGCGGCCATGTTGTCGCCGGTCCCCGCGGCGACCGCGATGCCCGCGGGCAGCCCGAGATCGTCGGCCGCCGCGCCGATGAGGGAACCGACCCGGGTGGCGCCGGTCTGTGCCACCTCGGGCAGGAGGTCCTCCTCCAGCCCGACGAGTTCCAGCAGCCGCGGGTCGTAGGCGCCGGTCGCGGTGGAGTACCAGCAGGTGCCCGAGGCGTCGCCGGGGTCGGTGGCCGCGGCGCCGGACAGCCGTTCGGTGAGGAAGTCGTGGGGGAGACGGACGGCGGCGGCGGCCTTCGCGGCGCGCGGCTCGTTCTCCCGCAGCCACTGCCACTTGGCGGCGGTCATCGAGGCGACGGGCACCGAGCCGGTGCGGGCGGTCCAGGCTTCCGGGCCGCCGAGCGCCTCCGTGAGCGCGGCGGCCTGCGGGGCCGAACGGGTGTCGTTCCACAGCAGCGCCGGGCGCACGGGACGACCGCTGCTGTCCAGGACGACCAGACCGTGCTGCTGACCGGCGACCGCGATGCCTGTTACGGCGGAGGCGGACACGCCGGACTCGCGGAGCCCGATGGCCACCGCCTCGCGCAGGGCGTTCCACCAGACCTCGGGGTCGGTCTCACGCGCACCGTGGTCGCCGCTGACCTGGTGGGCCGCGCGGCCGACGGCCAGTGTCCTGCCGGTGGCCGCTTCGATGAACGCCGCCTTGGTGGACTGGGTCGAACTGTCCACGCCGATGACGACAGCCTGCGTCGGCATTGCCTCCACCTCTCCGTCCGGGACCGGTCCCGTCCAGGCCTATTTGGCCGTGGGAAAAACAAATTACGTCAACCCGTGCCCGGGGAACAGGTGTTGGAGGGCTTCAGAGATGGGCGGGGGGAGTGCATTATTAGTAAGGCAAGAAAACAAACTGTGGATCGAAGGCGGTCATGGCGATGACGGAACGCTTCACCCCCACCCCCGAGGACCGGTTCAGCTTCGGCCTCTGGACGGTCGGCTGGCAGGGCAGGGATCCCTTCGGGGACGCGACCCGGCCGCCTCTGGACCCCGTCGAGTCCGTGCAGCGGCTCGCCGCGCTGGGTGCGTACGGCGTCACCTTCCACGACGACGACCTGATCCCCTTCGGCGCGACCGAGGCCGAGCGCGAGTCCCACATCAAACACTTCCGGCAGGCGCTGGACAAGACCGGTCTCGTGGTGCCGATGGCCACCACCAACCTCTTCACCCACCCCGTGTTCAAGGACGGCGGCTTCACGTCCAACGACCGGGACGTACGCCGCTACGCCCTGCGCAAGACGATCCGCAACATCGACCTGGCGGCCGAGCTCGGGGCACAGACCTATGTCGCCTGGGGCGGGCGCGAGGGTGCGGAGTCCGGCGCCGCCAAGGACGTGCGGGCCGCGCTGGACCGAATGAAGGAAGCGTTCGACCTGCTGGGGGAGTACGTCACCGAGCAGGGCTACGACCTGCGCTTCGCCATCGAGCCCAAGCCCAACGAGCCGCGCGGCGACATCCTGCTGCCCACCGTCGGGCACGCCCTGGCCTTCATCGAGCGCCTGGAGCGGCCCGAGCTGTACGGCGTGAACCCGGAGGTCGGGCACGAGCAGATGGCCGGGCTGAACTTCCCGCACTCCATCGCGCAGGCCCTGTGGGCGGGGAAGCTCTTCCACATCGACCTCAACGGGCAGAACGGCATCAAGTACGACCAGGACCTGCGCTTCGGCGCGGGCGATCTGCGGTCCGCGTTCTGGCTGGTGGACCTGTTGGAGACGGCCGGCTACGAGGGCCCGAGGCACTTCGACTTCAAGCCGCCGCGGACGGAGGACTTCGACGGGGTGTGGGCGTCCGCGGCCGGGTGCATGCGGAACTACCTGATCCTGCGGGAGAGGGCTGCCGCGTTCCGGTCCGACCCGAAGGTGCGGGAGGCGCTGCGGGCCGCCCGGCTCGACGAGCTGGTCCTCCCGACCGCCGAGGACGGGCTGGCCGCGCTGCTCGCGGACCGGTCGGCGTTCGAGGAGTTCGACGTGACCGCCGCGGCGGAACGGGGCATGGCCTTCGAGGTCCTCGACCAGCTGGCGATGGACCACCTGCTCGGGGTGGCCTGACCGTCGGATTTCGGGCGGGCCGGGCGCTGCCCGGAGCTGCGGATTCCCGGGCGGGCTCGGCGGGCTGCGGGTTCCCGGGTGGCCGGGCGGGCTGCGCCGGGCTGCGGGTTCCCGGGTGGCCGGGCGGGCTGCGCCGGGCTGCGGGTTCCCGGACGGCCTGGTGGGCTCGGCGGGCTGGACAGCGTGGGGGACGGGCCGGGCGTGCCGGGTCCGTTCAGGCCCGTCCGGCAGCGGTCGAGGTCAGGTTCGGCCGGGCAGCGTCGAGGTCGGGGCCCGTCCCGCAGTGTCGAGGTCAGGTGCGCCCCCGGGGGCGGTCGAGGTCAGGTTCGCCCGGGGCGAGATCAGGCCCGTCCGGCGACCGAGGGGATCGCGTACGCCACCGGGTCCGTCAGCACGTCCTGCACCACCAGCGCCGCCGCGCCGCGCGCGGCGTCCGCGGCGGGGGAGGACGCCCGGAGCCGGTCGCCGCCCTCCGGCCACAGTCCCGACACCACCCGCCCGCCCAGTTCCACGCCGGCGGGCGGGGCGAGCCAGGGCACCAGGGGCCGGTAGATCCCGCCGAGCACCACCGCGTCCGGGTCGAAGAGGTTCACCGCGCCGGACAGCACCCGGCCGAGCATCGACCCGGCACGCTCCAGGGCTGTCAGCGCGGCCGCTTCACCCGCCCGGGCCCGCCGCTCCAGCTCCGCCACGGCCACCGCGCCGTTCGTCTCGTCGATGCCCGCGGCGCGCAGCAGGGCGGACTGGCCCGCGTACTGCTCCAGACAGCCGCGCGACCCGCAGCGGCACTCGGGGCCGTCGGGTGCGACGACGACGTGGCCGATCTCGCCGGCGAAACCGTGCGCCCCGCGCAACAGTTCGCCGTCCAGGACCAGGGCGCCGCCGACACCGATCTCTCCCGTCAGATACAGGAAGGTGCGCATCGCGCCGAGGCCGCCGAACCACAGCTCCGCCAGCGCCGCGAGGTTGGCCTCGTTCTCCGAACGGACCGGCAGCGCGGGCAGTCCGGGGCGCAGGGCGGCGAGCGCGTCGGCGAACGGGAGCTCCGCTGCGACCCGGCTCCAGCCGAGGTTGGGCGCCTGCCGCACGGTGCCGGCGGCTACCAGGCCGGGCAGCGCCAGCGCGGCGCCGACCGGCTGGAGCTCCTGCTCGACCGCGGACGTCAGTGCGCGGGCCGCGATACCCGCCGCGCGCGCGAGCACCCGGGCAGGCGGCGCACCGCGGTTGTCGAGATGCTCGACGAGCCGGACCCGGTCGGTGCCCGCCAGGTCCACCACACACACGGACACATAGTCGACGTTGATCTCGACGCCGATCCCCGCGACGCCGGTCCGGGCAACCTTCAGTACCGTGCCCGGGCGGCCGGCCTGACCGCTGAAGGTCTTGCCGGACTCCGAGAGGAAGCCGCTCTCCAGCAGTTGTTCCACCAGGGAGGAGATGGCCGCGCGGGTCAGGCCCACGCGGGCGGAGACCCCGGCCCGTGTCACCTCGCCGGCCTCGCGCACGGCTCGCAGCACCAGGCTCAGATTGTGTCGTCGCACGGTGTCCCTGTCGGCCTTGGGCTCCAGCGGTGTGCGGCCCACCGGGCCGGGCAGTGTCACGCGTGCGGTTGGTTCCACGAATCAGCCCTGTGGCCCGCGGTATCCCAGGGACGCCTCGATCCGTCCGGCGAGACCTTCGCGGCTGACAGGGCCGCGGCCCGCCGAACCGGCCAGCCAGGAACGGCACTTGCTGCTGAGCAGCAGCCCGAAGCTCTCCGCCTCGTTCTCCTCGGCCTGGTCGAAACGGGTCCTGGCAGCGACCTTGAGGACGGTGGCCTGAAGGTCCGCCTCGTCGGAGAGCAGCCGTGCGGCGACCGCCGCGCCGTCGACGTGGTGGGTGCAGTGCCCGGCCTTCATGTGCCAGAGCTCATGGCCGAGGATGACCAGCTGGTGGTCGGGCGCCGTGCGCTCCTCGATGACGATCAGGTCCTGATCCGTCATGTCCAGCCACAGGCCGCTCGCCGTGCCCGGCGGGAAGGTCGCGGTGCGGTAACGGACGGGCCGGCCGCGGCGTTTGCTCATCACGCCGCACAACGCGCCGTAGAGATCGGTGGGTGCCGCGGGGGCGGGCAGGTCGATTCCGGCTACCAGCTCTCCGCACAGCCGGCGCATCTCCTTGCCTATGCTCACCGTTCTCCTCTCCCCGTCAACGGTTGTGCGCACACGTGCGGTGTCGAGCCTGGCCTGAAATCAGGGGTCCGTCGGCTCCGCGGGATCTGCCGGTGAGGTCGGTTTGACGCTCTCCAGCAGCATGTCGAGCCACTCGGTGACCTTGTCCCGGTGCTTGTCGGTCGGCAGTTGGGCCGCGCGCCAGGCGATGCCGCGTACTCCATGGTCCTGGAGCAGGCGCTCCAGTGGGTCGCCCTCGCCGGCATAGTCCTGAAGCAGCCGCTGTTCGGTGCGCTGCAACGCACCGTTGAGCGCGTCCGCGTCCTCGGCCGTGAGGAAGCCCGCGTGGACCTTGAAGAACCTCTGGATCGCATCGCAGTGCTCCATGGTGGGGCGACGGTCGCCGTTGATGAGAGCACCCGCCTGCTGACGCGACATGGCGGCGCCGTCGGCGATCTCCTGCTGGGTGTACCGGCGGCCGTTCGGCTTGAGCCGGGTCCTGCGCAGCAGGTCGAAGCGCTGCAGAAAGCGTGTCTGGAGGTCGGGTTCGCCGGCCGGACGGCCGTCGAGCAGCGAGCTGACCACATCGGCGGGAACGCCCGAGGACTCCGAGAGCTGATCCACGTCGAGGACCTCCCCGTGGCTCAGTCCGAGCTTGCCTGCGAGTTCGGCGACGCGGGCCACCGACGCCGCCAAGGGGCCTGCGGCTGTCGGGCCCGGAACCAAGAAGCCGTCTGTCACCAGTAGGTCTCCTAGATCACGCGAGGTCGCTCCGCACACAGTTGGCTGCCCGGAGATTAACCGCTTCGAGGAAATACAGCCAGGTCTTGCCACAGCTGTGGCGTGATCTGAACGCTCTACGGCGGGGAATGCCACGATAGTTGACATGGCCGCTTCCGCGGTAGCAGGATCGCCACGCGGGGTGAAGATCCAAAGGGCGCTGCCGCAGCAGGACTTCGAGAAGGGTGGCGTTCTCGATGACACATGAGGCGGGCGTTGATCGGCCTGGTGTCCATGGTCGACGGACGTGTGCGGGGACGAACCGCGGCACGGTCCGGTCGCGACGGCTGACCGACGTTCTCCGACGGCGCCGGGAAGAGCTCGGGCTGAGTGTGGCGGACGTGGCGGCACGGCTGGAGATCAGTACGGGCGCCTACGGCAGCTGGGAGCGCACGCCGGCCCAGGAATGGACCGACGAGAAGCTCTCCGCCCTGGTCAAGGCGCTGGAGATGACGGACCAGCAGGGCGGCTGGCTGTTCCGCCTCGCCGTCGACCGCGATCCCCCCTACGCCTCGGCCGACCTGTGCGATTCCTCTGCGCACGTAGCGCCGCTCGGGCCCGCGCGACCCTCCGGACCGGCCTTTCCGTCCGGGCCCGTGCGCCCCTACGTACCGGTGCCCGCGCCCGCGCTGCCCGCCGAGCCCTGCTCACCGGACGAGCGGCCGCGCGACCCGGAGACCCTGGCGTATCTGCGGGACTACGCCGCGATGATGGACGCCGTGCCGCTGCCGTCGGTCCTCTTCGACAACCGCTGGGACGTGGCGCACGTCAACCCCGCCTATCACGCGCTGTTCCGGGGCGTGGGGGAGCACCCCACGGCCATGCCGGACCAGAACTTCCTGCGCTTCGTGCTCTTCCACCCGGACGCGGGCTCCGTGCTCGGCGACCGCGAGACGAGTTGGTGCCTGCCGCTGCTCGCGCAGCTGGAATCGGCGCTCGAGAGGTACGAGGACGACCGTGTCCTTCAAGCCATTCGTGACGACATCGCCGACGACCCGATCATGGATGCCGCCTACCGGTGCGGGTTGCCGCACTGGATGCGGATCACGGGCGCGGCGGCCGTCCACCACGACGGCGCCGTACGGCCGTTGCACCACCCGGACCCGCGCTGGGGCCACACGGATTGCCGGATCGTCGACGAGACTCCCGCGACGCTTCAGGACCGGGGCTTCACACGGATGACGATGGTGCTCCACGAACACCGGAGCGCGGCACCGCCGTCCGCCCGCCGGGGCAAGCCGCATCTGCGGGCGGTCGCCGGCGGCTGAGCGCCGAGCGACGTACGGGCCCGGCGCACAGGCAGCAGGTGGGCCGCGTGCCCCTTCGCGTCAACAGGCGTGACAGGCGGGCTGTGCCCACTGCGGCAACAGGCGGGGCCGCGCCGAGCGCGTCGTCCGGCTCCCGCCCGTGCCCTTGTCAGGTGCTCGGCGCGCCACGACCATGACTTCATGTCGCAGCAGACGCCAGAACCCACCGGTGATCACACCCTCCCCCCTGGCACCAGCCGCAGATCGGTCCTCGCCGCCACGGCCGGCACCGTCGCGCTCGGCGCGACGCTGACCGGAGCTGGAGCGACGCCCGCGGCCGCCGCACCCGCCGTCACCGAGGAGACCGCCACCGCTCCGGCGCGGCGCGGTCGCACCCCGGACCGGGATCTCCCCGCCACCGCGCAACGCCCCTCCCGTGAACTGCGGGCCCTGCTCGCGGAGATCGACACCGACCGCATCGAGGCGACCGTGCGCAAGCTCGCCTCCTTCGGCACCCGCCACACCCTCTCCAGCCAGGACGACCCGAAGCGCGGCATCGGCGCGGCCCGCGACTGGATCTTCGCCGAGCTGAAGAGATACGCGGCTGCCGGCGGCGGCCGGATGACGGTGGAGCTCCAGAGCTACATCCAGGAACCGGCCTCGCGCATCCCCGTGGCGACCCGGATCACCAACGTCGTGGCCACACTGCGCGGTTCGACGGACCCGGACCGGGTCTACGTCGTCTCCGGACACTACGACTCACGTGCCACCGATGTGATGGACGCCGTCGGCGACGCACCCGGCGCCGACGACGACGCCTCGGGCGTGGCCGTCGCCATGGAACTCGCCCGGGTGACGGCGAAGCGGCGCCCGGGCGCCACCCTCGTGTTCGCGGCCGTCGCGGGGGAGGAGCAAGGGCTGTACGGAGCCGCTCACATGGCGCGCACCTTCGCGTCGGCCGGGGTCGACCTCCAGGGCATGTTCACCGACGACATCGTGGGCAGTCCGACGGCTGACGACGGCAGCCGGGACCCGTACACCGTCCGGCTCTTCGCCGAGGGTGTGCCCACCTCCGAGACCCCCGCCGAGGCGGCCACGCGTCAGTCGGTCGGCGGCGAGAACGACTCACGGTCGCGCCAGTTGGCCCGATTCGTGCGCGACGTCGCGGACAACGACGCCACCGACATGCATGTCCGGGTCGTCTACCGCAGGGACCGCTATCTGCGGGGCGGCGACCACATCCCGTACCTCGAACGGGGCTTCCCCGCGGCCCGGTTCACCGAGCCGGCCGAGGACTACGCCCACCAGCACCAGGATGTGAAGGTGGCCGACGGCAAGCAGTACGGTGACCTGCCGGAGTTCTGCGACTTCGCCTACATCGCGCGTGTCGCGAAGGTCAACGCCGCCGCCGTGTGGACCCTGGCCCAGGCGCCCGGCACCCCCAAGGGCGCGAAGATCCTCACCAGTGCGCTGACGAACGCGACCGAGTTGGTGTGGGAGCGGGGCAAGGAGAGCGATCTGGCCGGTTACGAGGTCGTCTGGCGGGAGACCACCGATGCGGAGTGGACCCACGTCGTGCGGGCCGGCAACACCACCCGTCACACCGTGGACCTGTCCAAGGACAACGTCTTCTTCGGTGTCCGGGCCGTGAACCGGGCCGGTCTGCGCAGTCCGGTCGCGTTCCCCGCCCCGCAGCGCTGAACACCGGACGGGACCGGGGTTTCGGCCCTTCCCGGACCGTTCGGGGCCCGGTCCCGCAGAACGCCCCCAGCGCCCTGCGGGACCAGGCCCCGCCCCGCGAGGCCATGTCCCCGCCCTTCCCCCGGGCGGGGACGCGGCCTCTCCCCATCCCCCCTTTTCCGTTGGCCTGTGTCCCCGGCTCGCCGTCACCGGGGCTGTTCTTCGCGCGGGCGGGTCAGCGCAGGGCTGCGACCGCCCACTCGGCCGCGACCACCACGGCCACTCCCGCGCCCAGTACCGCTGTGGCCACCCGCGTACGACCCTGCTTGCTCAGGACCAGGGCGCTGCCGGAGAGGATCAGCGCGATCCCGTAGAACCCCATCGTCAGGACGGAGTGCGTGCTGCCGAGCCGCAGGACGAGGGTCAGACCGACCGCGATCATGATGAGCGCGGAGAGCACGATCCGGACGCGGCGTGCCTGACGTGGTGTGAGCCCCTGCCGCTCCGGGCCCGAACTGGCTTCTGCTTCTGACATGTCGGGAAGATTAGTCGTCTCGTCCCCGCTCAGGCGGTCGGGTCCGAGACGTGCGCCGCTCATGCGCTCCGAACGCTGCCGACGCCGGCCGTCCACAGGGGAGCGGTGCCGGTGAGCTGACAGGCGACCAGATACAGCGGAATGGGTGGTGTGTAGGGACTGGAGTCGTCGGGCCGCCGGATGAGCCGCGGGCTCACGGCCGGTACGTACGCTCCTTCGGCGTAGTGCGACGGCAGCGGCCAAGTCAGCTCCTGGTCGGAGCCGGCCGGCACGATCCACCACCACCAGTCGGTGTCGGCGAACACGCAGCCGTTGCGCGGCAGTCTGCCGAGCATCCGGAAGCCGTGCCGCGCGGGTACGCCCACGGCGTCGCAGCCCAGGGTGGGCGCGACCGTGGGCGGGAGCTCGAGCCTGGTCAGCCCGTGTCCCCTCGTTCGGCTGCCGCCCCGGACCAGGAGCGTCGCCAGGTTTCTCAGCACGGCCTCGCCGCCCCGCGCGGAAAGTCCACCCCGTGGGGGACGTCCACGTGCGGCAGCTCCGCCCAGACGATCCGGCCGGCACCGTGGTTCGGTACGTGTGCCCCCCAGGAGCTGGACAGGGACTCGACCAGCAGGAGTCCGCGTCCGCGCTCCTCCTCCTGCACGGTGTGGCACACATGCGGGCCGGTGGGAGTGCATCCCTGGTCCTGGACGCTTATCCGCAGGTGTTCGACGCCGTTGAGAAGTTCGCAGGAGACCAGGTGACCGTCCGCGTGCAGCACCGCATTGGTGACGAGCTCGCTGACGACCAGCATGGCCGTGTCATGGACATCCCCCTCTATGCCCCAGCACTGCAGCCGCTCACGGGTGAGTTTTCTGGCCCGTGAGACGAACTCGACGCGCGCCGACAGCTCGAAGCCGTACCAATGGTGGTCGGCCTCTGAGCACGGGTCCAAGAGTGGGGCAAGGAGCGCGTCGAGGTTCACCGGACCACTGTCCCGCTGCAATAGTCACCTTGGCAAGGGTCACTCTGAAAAATTCAGAGTGGGCATATTCATCCATGCAGGCGCGTGGCACACTGCTCGCAACAGCACGTGGGGAGGTCTCGAAGTGAGTGAACCGCGGTCCGCCCCCACCGTGGGGCAGGTCGTACTCGGCAAGCGCTTGCAGGATCTGCGCGAGCGAGCCGGGCTGAGGCGCGAGGAAGCCGCAAAGGTTCTCCGTGTGGCCGCGGGCACCATTCGCCGGATGGAGACCGCCGAGGTGGCGCTGAAAATCCCGTATGTCCAGCTCCTGCTGAACGCGTACGGGATCCACGAGGAGGAGGCGCGCGGCTTCATAGAGCTGGCCGAGGAGGCCAACAAGCCGGGATGGTGGCAGCGCTTTCACGATGTGCTGCCCGGCTGGTTCTCGATGTACGTCAGCCTGGAGGGCGCGGCCAGCATCATCCGTGCCTATGAGCCGCACTTCGTGCCCGGCCTGCTCCAGACGGAGGACTACGCCCGGGCGATCATGCTCGGCGGCGCCGTCGGAGGAACCGATTCCGCGGACATCGAGCGCCATGTGGCGCTGCGGATGGAGCGGCAGGCCCTCCTCACCCGGCACGACGCCCCCAGGCTGTGGGTGATCATGGACGAGACGGTGTTCCGCAGACCCGTCGGCAGCCCCGGCGTCATGAGAGCGCAGATCGACCGGCTGCTCGAAGGCGCCCAACTGCCCAACGTCACCCTGCAGATCGCGGAGTTCTCGACCGGACACCACCCCGGCACCTACGGGCCGTTCGTGCTGTTCCGGTTCGCTGTCCCCGAACTCCCGGACATGGTCTACAGCGAGTACCTGACCGGTGCCGTCTATCTCGACGCGCGCCCGGAAGTGGCCTCGCATCTGGAGGTTCTGGACCGCATGGCGGCTCAGGCCGCGACTGCGCAACGCACGAAGGAGATCCTCGGCGATCTCCGCAAGGAGCTGTGAATGGATCACATATACAACGGCATGCCGGCCGCCGACCTGGGCGAGGTGGGCTGGCACAAGCCGTGGAGCGGCGGGAACGGCGGCAACTGCTTCGAGACCATGAAGCTCGCCGACGGCCGTGTGGCGGTGCGCCAGTCCGCCGATCCGGACGGGCCCGCGTTGATCTACACCTCCAGCGAGATCGCCGCCTTCATCCAGGGGGCCAAGTCGGGGCAGGCGGACTTCCTCCTCACCTGACCACCTCTGACCCTCCCACCTGCACTTCTTCGACGCCCAACGAACATGTGCCGGGACAACGGGCCGGCACACGGACACACGCACAGCACGTCGGCGGCGCCCCGCGGGGCACCGCCGACGTGCTGTTGCCGTGCGGGATTCAGCGGTTGGCGCCCGGCGGGACCAGCGTCGTGAGGAATGCCTTCGGGGCCGAGACGTTCCCGGCGGCGTCGATGGTGCGGTGCTCGATCGTGTGCGTTCCGTAGTCGGGGGTGGCGTCGTCCCAGGGCACGGCGCGTGAGGTGCCGAGCTTGCCGTGGACGAGATCGTCGATGACGGTACCGCCGGGGGTGAAGAGGAAGGGGGCCTCGGCGTCGGTCGGCCAGCCGTAGTACGTCTGCCAGCCGTCGCCGTCGACCCGGAACTGCGAGACGACGTACCCATCCCGGTCGTCGCGGGCCGTCAGCTTCATGGTGAAGGGGCCGTCGTACACGTACTCCACCGGTCTGCCGGGCCGGTGGACCGTGCGCAGGGGCTCGGAGAGCGCGTACCGGCTGCTCGCCGGGCTCGCGTCCACCGTCCAGTTCAGCGTGGAGGCCGTGCCGGCGATCCGCGCGGTGAGCCGGTGGCTGCCCGGACGCAGTCGCAGGGCACCGAGGTCGAGATCGCGGTCGTTGCCGGGGTTGGCCAGCGGGCGGCCGTCGATGCTCCACCGCACGGCGAGCGCGCGGTCCGCGGGGTGGGTGGTCTCCGCGTACACGACCGCCTCCGAGCCCACCGGCGCTCCGGTGTCCGTGTGACCGACAAAGGCGGCCGGGACGGAGTCGGGCGGGGTGGTCACAGCGGTGTCCACGGTCCAGGTGACCGTGCGGGTCAGGGCCGACGAGCCGCGGATCGCCGGGTCCCGCACGAACGGCGTCGGGTCCGTGACCGTCGCGGTCAGTTCATGGGTGCCGCGCGGCAGAGGCAGGCCGCGCAGATCCAGCGTGCGGGCGTCGCCGGCCCGGTGCAGCCGGCGGCCGTCCAGGCGCCAGACGACGTCCAGTTCGCCGCCGACCGGATGCAGCGTCTCCACCCACAACGTGCGGTCGTCGCCGACGGGGCCGGTATTCGGTGTGTGGCCCTGGAGGAGGTTCACCTTGCCGGAGATCTTCTGGACCATCACCTCGCGTCCCACCTGGTCGAACGCGTAGCCCAGCGTCTTCATGATCGAGTGTCTGCTGGGCCGCCAGACGCCCTTCGTGGCGTACATGCCGCCTTCGTGGCGTCCGATGACACCACCCGACTCGCTCCTCTCGCCCAGCCAGCGCCACCATTTCGCGCGCTGCTGCTTCATCTGGTCCTCGGTGAGCACGGTGTGGTGGGCGGAGCCGGGCTCACCGCCCTCGTGGGTGCCGCCGGGAACGCCGCGCGCGTAGTAGTCGTACTCGTCCTGGAGCTTGCCCAGGGAGTGGCCTATCTCGTGCGGGGTGATCAGCGAGGACAGGGCGTTGCCGCCGGAGGCGGTCGCGTACGTGCCGCCGGCGCCGCCGTACGTGTCGCTGTTGGCCAGCGCGACGATCTGCCGGTTCGCGTCCGCCGACCCCGACACGAGGTCGGCCAGCGCGCTCGCCGCCCCGCTGTTCACGGTGAGCAGGCGCTGCACGCTGCTCGCGTTGCAGCCGCCCCAGAAACCCATGCCGAGGGCGGTGTCGCGGCGGGGGGACTCCAGCCCGGGGTCGCAGTCCACCCCGGACTCGGCCGAAGGCACCTCCACGGCCCAGACGTTGATGTAGGAGCGGTAGGAGGCGAAGGGTTCGACGGACCAGAGCACGTTGAGGTGCTTGTCGACGTCCGCGCGGAAGGCGGGCATCTCGTCTGCGGTGTATCCGTCGCCCATGAGAACGATGTTGAAGCGCTTGTCGGCCGGACCCGTGGTCTGTACGGGGACGACGGTCGCGGCCTCCGTGACCGGCGGAGCCTCCTCGGCGGTGGCCGGGTCGGCGGCGGCCAGCAGACAGCCGGCCAGCAGGGCGCCCGCGGTGGCGAGCAGCGTTGCTCTTCGTGGTCGTGCACCGGGTGAGGTCATGGGGCGGGAGCGTAGGGGCACGCTCAACGGGCCGTAAAGACAGCCGAGTTGCGGGCGCGATGGCTGAATACCGTGTCGGGCCGGGCGAGGGGAGGGCCCAGTACCGGGCGGAGCAGGGAGGGCGCGAGGGTTCACAGCTCGAGTTCGATGGGCGAACGGAGCGGTGACAACGGGCGTGGTGCCGGTGGGGAAGGGGTGGCGACAGCGGATGCCGCGCCGTTGAACACTTGGCGAACGGGACTGCGGAGCGGTTCGGACGCCCTGTCCACGCGGGCACCGTCACAGCGAGTGCCCGCTCGCGGTGGGCAGCGATTCGGAGCGCGGAGGCGTCGCGATGGAGAGGTTCGTCCACAAGCAGGTGACGTCCGCGGGGATCGTGGTGTCCGCGGGCCTGATCGGACTTGCCGTGAGTGCGGCGGTCAACGGCCCGGTGCGGCTGCCGGGTTGGTGGTTCCTCGCGGCGCTGGTGGGCTGGGCCGCGCTGTGGGGAGTGATCTCGACGACCGGTCTGCTCCAGGGCGGTGACGTCGCGCTGTTCCGGGCAGCCGTGCCGGTCGCGGATCCTGCGGCCGTGTCCGCACGCGCGGCGGGTCCCTGGCGCCGGGCCAGGTCCCTGGCCGCCGCCTTCGGTGTGTGGACGGTGGTCGCGGCGGCTCTCGCCTTCGTCGCGCCGCTGGCTCCCGTCTTCCACTTCTTCTGGGCCGTTGATCCGCTGCTGCGGGCCGAACGGGCCGCCCGTTGGGAGCGAGGGCGGAACGTACTGCTCTGGGAGGGAACAGACGAGGCATCGCGCCCGACCGCTCCTGTCGGCCGCCCTTCGTCACGCCCCTCCGCTCCTACGCGGCGTCCCTCCGTCTTCACCACGCCCCGTCCGCGGGGACCGATCCTGGGGGAGACTCCGGGAGCGGACCTGAGCGGCTGAGTCGTCGCGGATCGAGCAGATCGATCCGGCTAGCGGATGCGGTTCGACCAGCGCCGCGGCAGCCTCAGGCCGCAGCGGTGCGCCCCTCGGTCCTGGAGGGCGCCCGGGGCGCCCTCTTCATCGCCCTCGGGACCCGACCCTCCCGCTCCATGGAGCGGGAGGGTCGACAGGCCTCGGTCGAAGGAGAGTGGCGCGGTTGTACCGGCGGTATGCCATCCCGCCCCGGGGCGCGCCGGCCCGCTCAGCCCAGGTCGAAGAGGTTCCGCAGGCCCAGCCGGTACCGCGTCCGGTCGTGGCGCTTCAGCGCCTCCACCTCCGGGGCGCGGAAGAGGGGTTTCACCGTGCACCGGGCGGCCGTCGAACCGGCTCGGTCCAGAAGGCCGTTGACCGCCGCGCGGGCCGAGGCGTTCGCGCCCTCCATCGTGGCGAGGTCGATGTCGACCGAGACGTAGTCGCCGGCCAGGAAGAAGTTCGGGATCTTCGTGACGGCGGCCGGGCGGTTGTGGAGAGTACCGACCGGGTGGATCAGCAGCTCGTCGTCGTTGGTCGGGTGAGGGGTGCCGATGCCGTCCACGCCCGGGTCCAGGAACCACGAGTGCAGCGTGCTGTCCTTGAGCACGACCCGGCCGGTGTCGTTGAGGGCCGCCTTCAGCTGGGCCCACACCTCGCGGGCGACCTGCTCGCGGGTGCACTGCTTGGCGGTCTTGCCGTACAGGATGCCGGACCTGTCCCACTCCGAGATGTCCACCGAGACGCAGTCCACGGCCACGCCGTCCCCGTAGTCCGCCGGGAAGTCACGGTCGGGCCAGTGCTGTGCCTGCTGAATCGCCGTCAGGGACCATGGGGAGTCGATGCAGTTGAGATGTCCGTCGATGAGCGGCGCGCTCTCGGTCAGATAGAACTGGATGCCCGTCATCCAGTCGGTCTGCAGCCGGTCGCATCGCGCCAGTTGCGGATCCGCGGCACGGAGCCCCGCGCCCCAGGTCCGCCGGGCGTGCTCGACGGGCATCGCGGAGATGTAGTGGTCGGCGCTCACCGTCCGGCGCACGCCCTGCGGGTCCTCGATCACCGCGGCGGTGACCTTCCCGGCGCCGTACGTCACGTCCCGGACCGTCCAGCCCACTCGGAACTCCACACCGAGGCCCGTCAGATGCTCCACCCACGGGTCGATCCAGGCTTCGTTCGTGGGGGCGTTGAGGATCCGGTCGAGCGGGCCGTCGGCGCCCCTGCCGAGCGCGTTGAAGGCGAACGCTTCGAGGAGTGTCGCGACCGTACGCGTACTGGCCTCCTCGGCCTTGGTGGCGACGATGTTCCTGGTGAGCCCGATGGCGAGGACGCGCTGGTAGTCGTAGCCCATCCGGCCGGCTCCGATGAAGTCCCACCAGGGCGTGGCCTCCCAGGTGGCGTCGCGGCGCTCGGCGCAGCTGGTGAGGAAGACCAGACCCCGGTTGACGAAGTACGTGGTCTCCAGCGGCGGAATGCCCAGCGCGGTGTCCAGCAGGGCGGTCAGCGCGCGGCGGATCTCGTCCAGGGTGAGATCGGCGGGCTTGTGCCCCGGCCAGGGGAGCGGGATCCGGAGATCCTCGCGGCCGGTGCGCGTGAACGACATCTCGGGGGGTGCCACGAGGTTGTCCCACACGCCGTTCGGGTTACCCGGGAAGGGGATGCGCCGCATCGTGTCCGGGAGGTTGTGATAGATGCCGGGAATGAAGCGGAAGCCGTGCTCCGCCGGTAACGGCTTTCTGGTCCCCTTCGCGCTGCCGGGCACGTCCATGCTGCGTGCCTTGCCGCCGAGCGCCCTGCGCTCGTACACCGTGACCCGGAAGCCGCGCTCGGCCAGCTCGTGCGCCGCCGTCAGACCGGCGACGCCGCCCCCGAGCACGGCGACCGACTGGGCGGCCCGGGTCCCGTCGGCCGAGCTGTGTCCGGCCGCGGCGACCGGGGCCACCGCGGCCGACGTGCTCAGCGCTGCCGTACCGCCGACCGCTGCCGCGCCGGCCATGAAGGTGCGTCGTGAGTTGCCCACCCGGTCCATCCCCAACCCCTTACCGACGGTAACAGTCGCGTCCGGCGCAGGAGCATACGGAGATCCCCCATGACCCGGAAGCCACACGTGCGCCCATTCGTCCAATGGCTGGAAAATGGACCCATGTCCCGACGCAGCTCCCGCTCCCGCCGCACCGACGAGCCCGCCTTCTCCGCCGCATCCCCCTGCCCCTGCGGGTTGCCGGCCCCCTACGGCGAATGCTGCGGGCGGTACCACTCGGGCGCCGCCGTCGCGCCGACGGCCGAATTGCTGATGCGCTCGCGCTACAGCGCCTTCGTCGTCTTCGACACGCAGTACCTGCTGCGCACCTGGCACCCCGCCACGCGGCCCGGGCACCTCGAACTCGACCCCGCCATGCACTGGGCCGGTCTGGAGATCCTCCAGACGATCGACGGCAGCCCGTTCCACTCCTCCGGCCTGGTCACCTTCCGCGCCCGCTACCGGCACCACGGCAAGCGGGGCGCTCTGCACGAGCGCAGCACCTTCGAGCGGCAGGACGGCGCGTGGGTCTACGTGAACGGCACCTTCCTCGACTGACGCGCCCGGGACGGGTCGCCGGGTGCGGAGCGGTCATGCGCCGGTGGTCGACCCCGGACGCACGATCATCAGGACCGTCACGGTCGCCCACAGCAGATTGAACAGTCCGGTGTACATCGCGAGCCGGGAGCCGGCGAGCGCGCCGAAGTCGTCCAGCACAGCGTCCTGCCCGGGCAGGACGAGCAGTCCGAGGACGAGGGCGGCCACCACGGTGAGCACGATGGACACGATCAGCCAGGTGTCGCCGAGGACATGGAGGCTGTTGGCGGTGGCCAGACCGAAGACCGGCACAACCACCCCGACCAGCGCGTAGACCCGGCAGATGCGATGCAGATTGCGTACGGCGCCGACGGCCTGCCCGCTCTCCGGCTCGGCGGCGGCGCGCCGGACCGCGGCAGGGAAGGCGCTGGCGGCGACCGTCACCGGACCGATGGCGATGATCGCGGCCAGGACGTGGACGGCGAGAAGAAACTTGGTCACGCCGCGACGCCCTGCCGTCCGGCGCCACGGGCGCTCCACACCGTGCCGCGCCGCTCGTACTGGAAGAGCTGCTCCACCGCGTGCGCAACCCTCGGCCCGAGTTCCCGCTCCAGGAGATACAGACCGACATCGAGTCCCGAGGTGACACCGCCGCCGCTGACCAGATCGCCGTCGTCGACGACCCGGGCGTCGATCGCGTGCACGCCGGCCTCGGCGAGAGCGTCGAGGCCCAGGTGATGCGTGGTGGCCCGGCGGTCGCCGATGAGCCCGGCCATGGCGAGGAGCATGGAGCCGCCGCACACCGTGGCCATGGTCGTACCGGGCCGGTCGCACGCGGTCCGCAGCAGGGGAGCCAACCCGGTGCCGAGGCTCCGGCCGAGGATCGCCGCCACGGTGTCCTCGCCGTCGTCGTCGGAGATACGCCCGGCGGCGCCCGGCAGGACCACCAGATCGGCGCGGCCGGGGTCGAGCGCGGCCACGGCCCGCAGAGAGAGCAGCCCCATGCCGGACGGCACGTCGCGCGGGCCTTCCGCGGAGACCAGCTCCGCGGTGAGGACCCCGCCGGCGACCGCGCCCCCGGCGCCGAGTACCTCGTAGGGGGCGATCACGTCCAACGGGTCGAAGCCGTCGAACAGAACGATCTGGGCGTGCATCGGCACCAGTCCTTGTCTGTCGTGTCCGGGCACCCCGTCCGGGGACCCGGACACGACGCTATGGACCGTGCCGGAGCGTCGACAGTGGCGTGAATGCCACAGTCCAACGGATTCTCGCCAGCAGGGCATTCGGTGCACCCGGACACCGGGAACAGCCCATGGCCTCTTGGCCGGAACCCGGTGAGCACCTAGGTTGTGGCCATGCACACCGTGGCCGTACTCGCCCTGGACGGCGTCATCGCCTTCGACCTGTCCACCCCGCTGGAGGTGTTCACGCGCACCCGGCTGCCCGACGGCCGGACCGCCTACCGGGTCCGTGTCTGCGCCCCGGCGGCGGAGATCGACGCGGGCGCGTTCACGCTGCGCGCGCCCTGGGGGCTGGAGGCGCTCGCCGACGCGGACACGATCATCCTGCCGGGCTGCTCCGACCCGACGGTGCCGGTGCCCGAGGACGTCGTCGCGGCGCTGCGGGCGGCTGCGGCCCGTGGCACCCGTATCGCCTCGGTCTGCGCGGGTGCCTTCGTCCTGGCGGCCACCGGCCTGCTCGACGGCCTGCGGGCCACCACCCACTGGCTGGCCGCGGACGCGCTCGCCCGGCTGCACCCTGGGATCGAGGTTGACCCCGATGTGCTCTACGTCGACAACGGCCAGTTCCTCACCTCCGCGGGCGCGGCCGCCGGCCTGGATCTGTGTCTGCACATGATCCGGCGCGACCACGGTTCCGCGGTCGCCGCCGACGCGGCCCGGCTGTCGGTGATGCCGCTCGAACGCGAGGGCGGGCAGGCCCAGTTCATCGTGCATCAGCTGCCGCCGAGCCCCGACGGCACCGCTTTGGAGCCCGTGCTGCGCTGGATGGAGGAGAACGCGCGACGTGAACTCACGGTCGCCGAGATCGCTGCCCGGGCGGGGATGAGCCCCCGCACGCTGAACCGCCGGTTCCGCGAGCAGACGGCCAGCACGCCGCTCCAGTGGCTGCACCGGGCCCGGGTCCGTCAGGCGCAGTATCTGCTGGAGACGACGGCGCACTCGGTGGACCGGATCGCGGCACAGGTCGGGTTCGGCTCACCGACGGCCTTCCGTGACCGGTTCAAGCGGCAGGTGGGCACCAGCCCGCACGCGTACCGCCGCGCGTTCCGCGGCGGGCCGGGGACCGAGCCCCCGGTGTCCGCCGCGCAGCGGGCCTAACACCCTCGGATCTCCCACCCGCACCGGGCACTCGCCGCCGGCACCCGCACCGGGCGCACGTAACCGGCCCGCGCGTCCGGTGCCCGCAGATCTCAGCGGATCTGACGCCCCGAGATCGCCCTCGCGATCACCAGACGCTGGATCTCGCTCGTCCCCTCGAAAATGGTGTAGATCTTGCTGTCGCGGTACATCCGCTCCACCGGGTGCTCCCGGCTGTAGCCCGCGCCGCCCAGGATCTGCACCGCCTTCTCCGATGCCGCGACCGCCAGTTCGCCCGCGCGGAGCTTGGACATCGAGCCCTGTGCCGCGTCGAAGGTGCGGTCGTTGCGGCCCATCCAGGCGGCCTGCCAGATCAGCAGCCGTACCGCCTCGATCTCGGTGCGGATGTCGGCCAGTGCGAAGGCGATGGACTGGTTCTCGATGATCGGACGGCCGAACGCGACCCGGTTCCCGGCGTAGTCGAGCGCGTACTCGTACGCGGCGCGGGCGATGCCGAGCGCCTGTGCGCCCACCGTGGGCCGGCTGACCTCGAACGTGGCCATCGCCGCCTGGGATCTGGCGGTCGTGCCCTCGTGCGCCCGGGCAATGCGCGCGTCGAGCTTCTCCTTGCCGCCGAGCAGGCAGTGGCCGGGGACACGGACGTCGTCGAGGAAGACGTCGGCGGTGTGGGAGGCCCGCAGCCCCAGCTTTCTGATCTTGCGGGCGCCCTCCAAGCCGGGCGTGCCGGGCGGGACGATGAAGGCGGCCTGACCGCGGGAGCCGAGCTCCGGGTCGACGGACGCCACGACGACATGGACGTTCGCGATGCCGCCGTTGGTGATCCAGGCCTTCTGGCCCCGGAGCGTCCACTCGTCCCGGGCCTCGTCGTAGCGCGCCCGGGTCCGCATCGCGGAAACGTCCGAGCCGGCCTCCGGTTCGGAGACGCAGAAGGCGGCGACCTTGGGGTCCTGTTCGTCGCCGTAGCACTGTGGGACCCACTCGGCGAGCTGGTCGGGGGTGCCGGAGGAGAAGATGCCGGCGACGGCGAGCGAGGTGCCGAAGAGGGCCATACCGATGCCAGCGTCGCCCCAGAACAGCTCCTCGTTGGCGATCTGCAGGGAGAGCCCGCTGGGGTCCCCGTACATGTCGGCCAGCGACTCGAATCCGTAGAGACCGATCCTGGCGGCCTCCTGGATGACCGGCCACGGGGTCTCTTCGCGCTCGTCCCACTCGGACGCCGCGGGGCGGACCACGTCGGCGGCGAAACCGTGGACCCAGTCGCGCAGGTCCCGCTGCTCCTCGGTGAGCTGGAAGGAGAAGCTCATGGTCAGGCCTTCGGGATGTCGAAGTAGCGGGTGAGGCCCGCGGCCAGCGCCACGTCCCCGGCGATCTTGAGCTTGCGCATCATGAACATGGTCACGGGGTTCCCGTTGCCCGAAACCAGCTTGAGGAACTCCGCGTCGCCCATGACGAGGGTGGTGCGCGGCTCCCGCTCCGAGCGACCCTCGTGGACCGTACAGGTGCCGTCCGTGATCGAGGTCTCGAAGACCTCCTCGCTCTCACCCGTGATCTTCCAGCGGATCAGCGCCTCGACGGAACCCGCGTTCTCCGGGCGGAACTGCTGCCTCATGCGCCCGAACACCTCGCGGAGCACCCGCCCACGCAGTTCGCCCCGCATCACATCGGCGAGCTCTCTGCCGGACAGCCCTTTGACGATCCTCGCGAACTCCTCGGGCGACACCGCCGAGAAGTCGAGTGCGGCGAGCTCGTCGCCGATGTTCTCCGCCACAACGCGTCCTTACTCCGGAGTCAGCTTACTTCGGAGTAAGGTAGCCGCGCGGTCACGGCGTCGGCAAGGGGCCGCTCGTCGGCGGTGGGGTACGGGCGTCGTTCGTCCGGGCAGGGGGTGAGGTCAGTGCACGCCGCCGGGGCCGATGACCAGCCGCGGGTTGTAGGCGGCGAGGATCTTGTTCGCCCGGGCGAGGGCGGAGAGGGCGTGCTCGCGGTCGGCCCGGTCCTCGTTGCACAAGGGACCCCGGAACCGGTTCGCCTCGCGCGCGGCGCAGTCCGCGTCGACCTCGGCCTGCAGGATGTCGATCGGCATGCAGGATCCGATCAACGCGGCCACGCGGTCGGGGATCGGCACGGGGATGAGGGGCGACGCGGTCACGTGTGTAGTCCTTCTTCTTCGGTCGGGTGCCGGTGGTCGGCGTCCCACCCCTCCATGCGTACCGGACGAGCTTCCGTGTTCGTCTTCGGGGATGTCTCTGTGCGGCAACCGTTTCCGGCCGCCTGATTGATTTCGTGTTACGCGGGGGTAAGTTGACTCCCGAGTAAGTGCTGAGTCCCGTCAACTCATCGTCCGCGAGCCGCGAACCGGAGCCGACCATGGGCGTACGCAAGGATTTGAAGAAGGCGAAACAGCGCGGCGACCTCGTCGACCGTGCTCCTGTCGAGTTGATCAGGAACAACGGTGTCGTACGAGAAGTGCGCACCACGCCGCTTGCCCGGCTCCCTGCCTCCGGCAGCACCGGCGACATACCTTACGCGAACGCCGAGCAGTCACCCGCATCGGTGGTCCTGCGACGCAAGGGCGACGACGGACAGTGGCAGCCCGTCACCGCGGCCGCCTTCGCCCGCCAAGTCACCGCCGTGGCGAAGGGGTTGATCGTTTCCGGTCTGGAGCCCGGCGGCCGGGTCGCGATCATGTCCCGTACCCGCTACGAGTGGACCGTGATCGACTTCGCCGTCTGGGCCGCCGGCGGCCAGAGCGTGCCCGTCTACGCCACCTCGGCCGCCGACCAGATCGCCTGGATCCTCGAGGACTCGGGCGTCTCCCACATGATCGTGGAGAACGACGACCTCGCCGCCATGGTGACCACGGCGGCGAGCCGGCTGCCCCGGGCCCCCAGGACGTGGCGCATCGACGCGGGCGCTCTCGACGAGCTGACCGCCCTCGGGAGCGATCTCCCCGACGACGAGGTGGCCGAGCGGCGGGCCGCTGTCACCCCCGACTCGATCGCGACCGTCTGCTACACCTCCGGCACCACCGGCAGGCCCAAGGGGTGCGTCCTCACCCACGGCAATCTGCACGCCGAGGCCGCCAACACGGTGGAACTGCTGCACCCCGTCTTCCAGGCGGTCACCGGACAGACCGCCTCCACCCTGCTCTTCCTGCCGCTCGCCCACATCCTCGGCCGGACGATCCAGATCGCGTGTCTGCTCGCCAGGATCGAACTCGGCCACTGTCCGAGCATCAAGCCCGACGAACTGCGCCCGGAGCTCCAGCGGTTCCGGCCGACCTTCGTGGTCGGTGTCCCCTACCTCTTCGAGAAGATCCACGACACCGGACGTGCCACCGCCGAGAAGATCGGCCGGGGCTCGTCCTTCGAGCGGGCCGACCGCATCGCGGTCCGCTTCGCCGAGGCCCACCTCGGGCGGTACCTCGGCACCGGCGAGGGGACTGGGGGCGGTACCGCCCCGGACACCGGCACCGGCCGGGACACCCGTACCCGCAAGGGCCCGGGCATCCGGCTCACCGCCGCCTGGGCCCTGTACGACCTGCTCGTCTACCGGCGTATCCGCAAGGAACTGGGCGGCAGACTGCACTACGCCATCAGCGGCGGCTCGCCCCTCGACCGCCGGCTCGGTCTCTTCTTCTACGCCGCCGGCATCATGATCTACGAGGGGTACGGCCTCACCGAGACCACCGCGGCCGCCACCATCAGCCCGCCGCTGTCGCCGCGCCCGGGCACGGTGGGCAGGCCGGTACCCGGGACCGCGATCCGTATCGCGGACGACGGAGAGGTGCTGATCAAGGGAGGCATCGTCTTCGGCTCGTACTGGAACAACCCGGTGGCCACGGGCGAGGTGCTCGACGACGGCTGGTTCGCCACCGGGGACCTCGGCCGCCTAGACGACGAGGGCTATCTGACCATCACCGGACGCAAGAAGGACATCATCGTCACCTCCGGCGGCAAGAACGTCTCGCCCGCCGTGCTGGAGGACCGGCTGCGCAGCCGTCCGCCGGTCGGCCAGTGCATCGTCGTCGGCGACAACCGGCCCTACGTCGCGGCCCTGGTGACCCTGGAACCGGACGCGGTCGAGCACTGGCTCGCGGTGCGCAAGCGGCCCCGGGACACACCGCTCGCCGAACTCTGCGAGGACGCGGAACTCGTCGCCGACGTGCAGCGGGCCGTCGACCACGCCAACGAGGCTGTCTCACGGGCCGAGTCGATCCGCCGGTTCCGCATCGTGCCGGGGGACTTCTCCGAGGAGAACGGGCTGCTGACCCCGTCGTTGAAGATCAAGCGCCATGCGGTCGCGGCCGACTACGCGGCGGAGATCGCGGCACTCTACGAGTGATGCCGCGTGATCGCTGCCGCCTCCATGAGTGAATACCGTCCATGAGGATCCTGGTCTTCACGCGGACCGCCGGCTACCGGCACGAATCCATACCCGACGGAATCCGGGCCTTCACCGCCCTGGGCGAGGAGCACGGCTTGGCCGTCGACGCCACCGAGGAGGCCGACGCCCTCGCCGGGCCGCTCCACGGCTACGGTGCCGTGGTCTTCCTCTCCACCAGCGGCGAGGTCCTCACCCCTGAGGCCCGCTCGGGACTGATGGCCTACTGCGCGGCCGGCGGCGGCTTCATGGGCGTGCATTCCGCCGCCTGCGCCGAGGAGGACTGGCCGTTCTTCGGCGGGCTCCTCGGCGCCCGCTTCGTGCGCCATCCGCGGCTTCAGCCCGGGACGGTCGTCGTTGAGGACGCCGACCACCCCGCGACCCGGCATCTGCCCGGCCGCTGGCCCCTGACGGACGAGTGGTACGACTTCGACGTGAGCCCGCGGGGCACGGTACGGGTGCTCGCCTCGGCGGACGAGGCCTCGTACGAGGGCGGTGGCATGGGGCGCGACCACCCGCTGGCGTGGTGTCACACCCATGCCGGGGCGCGGTGTTCTACACCGCCCTGGGGCACAGCCCCGAGGCGTACGCGGATCCCGACTACCGGGCCCATCTCCTCGGCGGTCTTCGGTCCGTGCTGCGGCGGTAGCGGCGGTCCGTGCCGGGAGCCGAGAGCGAGTCGGCTGCCGCGGCCGGGGCGGGTTTGGTGGTGGGAGCCGTCAGCCGGCCAGGGGCCTGCCGGGCGACCCCTCGGTCCGTGACCGCAGGGCCAGCGCTCGCAGGACGACCTCGATGGCGAACCGCCGTTCGGCGTCCGCGAGTTGATCGCCCAGGATCGACTCCAGACTGCGCAGCCGGTAACGGACGGTCTGGGGGTGGACGTCGAGTCGCTCGCCCATCTGGGCCGCCGTGCCGCGGGTGTCCAGCCAGATCCGCAGGGTGTCGACGAGCCGGTCGCGCCGGGACGGTGTGAGCTCGGCGAGCGGGGAGAGTTCACGCCGGGCGAGCTGGTCGAGCAGCCCGGGGTCGGACAGCAGCCACAGGGGCACGAGGTGATCGGCCGCGAAGGCCAGCGGGCCGTCGTCGACGATGCCCGCGTCGACGAGTTCCAGGGTGCGCCGGGCCCAGCGGACCGAGTCGTGTGCGTCGGCGGCCGGGACGGTGAGGCCGACGGCCGCGCGGTTGCCGAACAGAGCGCCGTCCAGCATGCGTCTTCGTGCGGCGTCGACGGGCCCCGGGATCAGTAAGTGCGGCTGCGGGTCGCTGAGATCTGCGAGGACATCGTTGTCCATGTCCGCCCGCTCCAGTACCGCGGGGGAGCGCAGCGCGACCAGTGTGACGTACTCGGGGAGTGGCCAGGAGGTCTGCTCGGACAGTTCCGCGATGGCCGTACGGGGTACGGGTGGCCCGGCGAGCAGCAGATGCAGCAGCCGTCGGCGCAGGATCTCGTTCTGCTCCCCGGACCGCGCCCGCACCTCCAAGTAGCCCTCGCGGGACAGCGCTTCGAGCTCGTCGACGTAGGCGAAGAGCGCGTCGGCGAAGGTCAGCATCATCGTGGGGGAGAGGTTGTAGCTCCGGCCGACCTTCTTCGCCCGGCGCAGCGCGATGCGCGCCCCCAGCCGGTACGCGCCCTGGAGTGCGTCCAGGCTGCGGCCCTCGTAGGCCTCGTAGCGTCCGAACCTGCGGCACATCTCGTCCCGCAGGGCGGACGGCGCGGACGGTTCGGCGACCTGGTCGACGAAGACGAGGATGCTCTGCTCGACGCCGACCCGGATGCCCTGCCCGTACGGACCGTTCAGCAGTCGCGCGTACTCGGGATAGGCGCGGGTGACCTCGATGCCGATCTCTTTGATGAGGCTGGGCAGTTCGGGCCGGATGATGGCCGCGAACTCCTGCGGCAGCGGGCCCAGCGACTCTCCGGTTTCCGACGGATTCACAGCTCCCGGCATGGCCGTTTCCCCTCGCTTTCCGGTGCCGGTGGGGGTCGGTTTTCGATGCAAGCGCTCGCCATGGAGGGCAGCGCACGCTCATCGACTGCGGCTTGCCGAAGATAGACCAACCCCGGAGTGCTGAACACCACTTGGGACACGACGAGTTTCCATGGGCCAGAAAACGCTCTCTGTCGGCGGTGATCGGATGGCCCGAAATGGCGTCGGACGACGGAGAAGGGTTTCCGATTCCGGCGAAGGCACAGCAAAGTTCCGGCCATTGCGGCCCGATAACCCGGCGAGAGGCGGCGGCTGACGGACGGTGACGGCGGAGCCGTACGGTGGGGCCGGCCCTTCCGCGCGGCGCCGGGAGCCCGGGCGCTCCGGTGATATGCGGGCCCCTGTCCCGACGTGACAGCTTGCGCCGGACGCCCCGGGGGGCGGGCCGCGTACGCAGCCGGGAATTGCGCACCGAATGACAAGCCGTGCACGCGAATTACGCACTCCGGGACGAGGAAAAAAGCGTGCCGAGAGAATCTTGACCGGCGGGATTGTGCGCGATGTTTCCCGCAAGTAACGTCTGGCATCGTCACAGATCGTACCTGGCTGAATCCTGTCGACCGCCACTGAACGGGGTTCAACGTCGCGTCCCGCCCTTCCCCCACACGGCTGTGGAACGCGTTCTGCGCAAGCAATGCATCGCACTGACGAATCGGAGGAACCACCCGTGCGAAACCCGATCGGAAAGGCCGCGTTAGTCGCGGTCGGGGCAACAGCCGCCGTCGCCCTCGCCACTGCACCGGCACTTGCCGCACCCACGACATGGACCGTCGGACCGAACTCTCCGGAGACGTTCTCGGCGCTCTCGACGAATACGGTTCTCGACCTCAACGGAATTCCCCTCACCTGTCCCGCGGCCACCGCGGGCGGAAATCTCTTCAGCGCCACCGGAAATCCCGCCCATGTCGGAGACATAGCGAGCGCCTCCTTCGGCAGCGAGGCCGATCCCTGCACCAGTCCCGTGGGCCCGGTGGAGCCGATCGCCGACACGAGCCCCGCCTGGCAGCTGCGGGCCGCCGACTACGACCCGGCCACCGGCACCACGACCGGCCACATCTCCGGTATCAGCGCCTCGCTCACGGTCCTCACCTGCACCTTCGACGTGGCAGGCGAGGTGAACGCGACCTACACCAACTCCACCGGTGTGCTGACCGTCTCCAACGCGGACCGTCTGCTGACGGTCGTCAACGCCAGCGCGGGCTGCGCGGGCATCGCCCAGGACGGCGACCACCCGACCTTCAACGGCGACTACACCGTGGTCACCCCCGCGGGCGGCACGGCGCACCCCACCCTCGTGGGCACCGAGTAGCCGACGACGTCCGCGGCCGTCCGGGACCGCGCGGCGGAGAGCCGTCCGCCGTGCGGGCCCACCGGGTCTCGCGAAGGGAGCCACGCAGGTGCTGCGCAGCCGCAGGAACAGCCGCACGACGGGCACGCGTTCAGCTACGGCGGGCAAGCGTCCACGTACGGCGGGCAAGGGTCCACGTACGGCGGGCACGCGTTCACGTACGGCGGTGCGGGGAGCAGCCGTCGCCGTTCTGGTCCTCCTCGCCGGCACGGTCCCCGGGGCCGGTGCCGCGGACGGTGAGCAGGCCGTGGCCGCCGAACTCGCCTACACCTGCGACGCCCCGGCGGAGCGGGAGCCCGTACGCGTGCGGATACGTATCGCCGCCACCCTCCCCGAGGCCCGCTCGGTGGGCGAGGCGGTCCAGGCGGAGGACGTCTCCACGACGGTGATCCTGTCCGACGCCACGCGTGCCGAACTGGCCCTGCTCCGGGCGGCGGAGGTCACCGGCGCGAGTCGGCTCACCGTCGCCGTGGCCCAGGACGAGCACACGGCCGAAGCGGTCTGGCCGGGCACGGCCGCGCAGCCCGTTCCCGTCCCGGACAGCGGAGAGATGACGCTCCGCACGTCCGGGCTCGTCCCCACCGTCACGGCCGGCGACACCGGCGGCCTCACCTTCACGGCAGGCCGGCTGACCGTCGACCTCACACCGCGCCGGGCGGACGGAAACCCCACCGAACCGGCCGTCGTCCCACTGACCTGCACCCCCGACGAGGGCGAGGAGACGCTGCTCGCCACGGTCGGGATCACCGGCGGCGACAGCCCCTCCGCGCCGCCCCCGACCACACAGCAACCCGCCCCCACCACCGGAACACCCCGGCCGGACGAACCCCGCGACCTCGGCATCGCACCACCCGCACCGGACGACGACGGCGCCCCCGAGGCCCCACCCCCGTGCGTCGGCGACACCGTCAACCCCTTCGCGATGGTCGCGTACATCACGGGCTACTCGAACGTCGCCAAGCTCCGGGCGGCATCCGAAGTGCCCGTGTCCTGCACTCAGCTCGTCGATGTCTCCAAGAAGATCGTGCCCAAGCCCGACGGGCTGCATCTGGTCCAGCACGCGACCGGCGTCCTGGACCACGAAGGCCGCCCTCAGATGCCGCCCGCCCCCGCCACCTTCCTGACCTACGGGTTCATGCCGACCACGGCCATGATGGAGCTCACGCAACCGGACACCATGACCATCGACTCGGACATCCTGCTGGCCAAGTCCTCCGGTCTCACCCACATCAGGGTCCCGCTCCGGCTCCGCCTGTTCGACGTCAAGGTCAACGGCGTCCCCCTGGACGTCGGCCCCGACTGCCGGACGACCGGCTCCCTGTACTCGACGGACCCCGATCCCGCGCAGGACACCAAGGACCATGTGGTGCTCACCGGGGTGCTGAAGGGGCCGGGCAACGGCTATCAGCTCGTCACCGGCGGCGTACTCACCTCCACCATGACCATCCCGCCGTTCAGCGGCTGCGGAGTGGACGAGGACCTCGACCCCCTCTTCACCTCCTCCGTGTCCGGGCCGGGCAACTACCTCAAACAGGTCCAGGCGGCCCCCTGCGCGTCGGGCAACCCCCGGCCCGACGCGCGCTACTGCACCCCCGACCACCAGCCGGTCAAGGTTCCCAAGCCCGAGCGCTGACCTTCCGACACAGCACACGTCGCAGCACAACTCCCCCAGAACCGGAAAGGATTGAGGGAGAGATGAGACCTGTCTCCTTGAGCTCCTGCAGAGCGCGCACCGCCGCAAGCGGCGGGCTCGCCGCCCTCCTCGTGGTGGTCCCCCTGACCGCGGCGCCCGCGAGCGCGGCCGAGCCCGTGAGCGCGGCCGGGCCCGTGAGCGAGCAGCCGTCGGCGACGGCCTCCGCTCCCGTGCAACTGAACGGCCACTGGGCGCCCTTCACCCGCTGTCCGGTCGACGACCCCGCCATGCTCGCCGCCGACGGCCAGACCACGGTCGCCACCTGTGTGTCCTCACAGTCACCGGGTGGCTCCATCAAGTTGGGCAAGACGACCGCGACGACCGGTCCGAGCGACCTCCAGTTCGGTGTGGTGCAGCAGACGGCGACCGGCACCTTCACCGTGGTGCCGCCCGCCGGCGGCGCACTCGTCGGATCACCGACGGCCATCCCCGGTGGCCTGCTCGGCCTGATGTGTCCCAGCGACATCCCGGTGATCAGCGAGATCTGCCGGCAGCTCACCGAGAGCACCCTCAACAAGGTCACCGCCACCGTGGAATCGGCGGGCACACCCACGGAGTTCAGCCTCACCTCGGGACTGACCACCGGAAAGCCCATCGTGAAGCTGCCGGTGCGGATACGGCTGGAGAACCCGTTCCTGGGCTCGCAGTGCTACATCGGCTCCGGCGCCGACCCCATCGTGCTGCGGCCCCAGAACACGACCGCACCCGCCGTCGCCGTACAGCGCTTCGACGCGGGCGGAACACCCAACACGGCAGGCGCGATGCTGCGGTTCGCCCTCACCGGCAACAGCCAGGGGGACACCGCCTTCTCCGTGCCGAAGGCCAACGGATGCGGCCTGTTCGGCATCCTCAACGGGGCCATCGACCTGAAGACAGGACTGCCGTCACCGTCCGGCAACAATCGTCTGACGCTCGACAACGCCTCCACCTACAGCGGAGGACTCACCGCTCCGGGCACCGTGAAGCCGGACGCCGGCAAGGTGCTGTCGCGGCACTGGCACTCCGCCGTCCTTCCCTGAGCGACGGCATTCCCCCATGGACCGCCTCGCGGCTCCGGCCCCTCTGGGCCGCGAGGCCACCAGCGACCGCAACTGCGGAAGCGCTGCCGTGGCTGCGCACAACTCCACAACGCGGCGACCGGAACTTGTCACCGCATGACAAACAATGCGGCACCCCGGGAATTCACGGATCACGGGACCGTCCAGGCACTTGTCCTCGCGGCACAGGCCAACTTAACGTGCGCCCTCGGCGCGCCTCTGTCACGACGTGAGCAGACGCAGGAGGTGAGATGGGAATCGAAGTGGTGGTCGACGGGCTGACAAAGTCCTTCGGCAAACAGAACATCTGGCAGGACGTCACGCTCACTCTGCCGGCGGGCGAAGTCAGCGTCATGCTGGGGCCTTCCGGTACCGGGAAAACCGTGTTCCTCAAGTCGATCATCGGGCTTCTCAAGCCCGAGCGGGGACGGGTCCTCATCAACGGTGTGGACATGGTGAACAGTTCCGAAAGGGACATCTACGAGACCCGCAAACTGTTCGGCCTGATGTTCCAGGACGGCGCACTCTTCGGCTCCATGTCCCTCTTCGACAACATCGCCTTCCCTTTACGTGAACACACCCGAAAAAGGGAGTCCGAGATCCGCCGCATCGTCATGGAGCGGATGGACATGGTGGGCCTCATCGGGGCGGAGGGAAAACTGCCCGGCGAGATATCCGGCGGAATGCGCAAGCGGGCCGGACTCGCGCGCGCACTCGTTCTCGACCCGCAGATCATTCTCTGCGACGAACCCGACTCCGGACTCGATCCCGTGCGTACCGCTTATCTCTCCCAGTTGCTGATCGATCTCAACGCCCAGATCGACGCGACCATGCTGATCGTCACCCACAATCTCGACATCGCGGCCACCGTCCCCGACAACATGGGGATGCTGTTCCGGCGCAATCTCGTCACCTTCGGCCCGCGGGAAGTGCTGCTCACCAGTGAGGAACCCGTCGTCGCGCAGTTCCTCAGGGGCCGCCGCGAAGGCCCGATCGGGATGTCCGAGGAGAAGGACGCCGCGACGCTGGCGATGGAGCAGCGCACCCTCGCCGGCGCCGCCGCACCGGGACCGCGCCCCCTCGTACCCCAGCTGGAACCGTCGCCTGGCCTGCCCGAACGCCGTGCCGTGCACCGCCGCAGGGAACGCGTGCTCGCGATGATGGACCGGCTGCCCGAAGCAGCTCGGACCGCGATCGCCCGAAGCTACGCCCCGGCCGGCGGCGGGGTGCCCAGGTGACCGCCCCGCTGCCGGTCAGGCCCGCCGCGCCGCCCGGACCGCCCGCCCCGCGTCCACCGCTGAAGGCGCTCGCGCCGCTGCGCGAGACCGGCAGGCTCTTCGCGCTCGCGCTCGCCGTCGCCCGGGCGATCTTCCGCCGGCCTTTCCAGGTACGGGAGTTCATCGAGCAGTTCTGGTTCATCGCCGGCGTCACCATCCTGCCCGCGGCCCTCGTCTCGATCCCGTTCGGCGCGGTCATCGCCCTCCAGGTCGGCTCGCTCACCCAGCAGCTCGGCGCCCAGTCCTTCACCGGCGGGGCCAGCGTCCTCGCCGTCATCCAGCAGGCGAGTCCGCTCATCGTCGCGCTGCTGATCGCCGGCGCCGGCGGCTCCGCGATCTGCGCGGACCTCGGCTCCCGCAAGATCCGCGAGGAGCTCGACGCGATGGAGGTCATGGGCGTCTCACCCATCCAGCGCCTCGTCGTGCCCCGGGTGCTGGCAACCATGTTCGTCGCCGTCCTGCTCAACGGCATGGTCTCCGTCGTCGGCACCCTCGGCGGCTATTTCTTCAACGTGATCATGCAGGGCGGCACCCCCGGCGCGTACCTCGCCAGCTTCTCCGCACTCGCCCAGCTGCCCGACCTCTACATCAGCGAGTTCAAGGCGCTCGTCTTCGGCTTCATCGCGGGCATCGTCGCCGCCCACCGCGGACTCCATCCACGCGGCGGCCCCAAGGGGGTGGGCGACGCGGTCAACCAGTCCGTGGTCATCACCTTCATGCTGCTGTTCTTCGTGAACATGGTCCTCACGGCGGTCTATCTGCAGATCGTCCCCGCGAAGGGGGGCTGATCCGATGGCCGTGCTCAGCCGCCTGGACCGCGCCGGAGACCAGCTCACCTTCTACGTACGGGCCCTGGTCTGGATCCCGAGGACCCTGCATCGCTATCTCAAGGAGGTGCAGCGCCTGCTGGCGGAGGTCGCGTTCGGGAGCGGTGGCCTCGGAGTCGTCGGCGGGACCATCGGCGTGATGATCGCCATGACCCTGTTCACCGGCACCGTCGTCGGCCTCCAGGGATACGCGGCCCTCAACCAGATCGGCACGGCCGCCTTCACCGGTTTCGTCTCCGCGTACTTCAACACCCGGGAGATCGCCCCGCTCGTCGCCGGACTCGCCCTCTCCGCCACCGTCGGCGCCGGTTTCACCGCCCAGCTCGGCGCGATGCGCATCAACGAGGAGGTCGACGCACTGGAGGCCATGGGCGTGCGCTCCATGCCCTACCTCGTCACCACCCGCATCATCGCCGGTGTCGTCGCGATCATCCCGCTGTACGCGATCGGGCTGTTGTCGTCCTACGTCGCCTCACGCTGGATCACCGTCGTCTTCAACGGCCAGTCCGCGGGCACGTACGACCACTACTTCCGGCTCTTCCTCTCCCCGGACGACGTCCTGCTCTCCATCCTCAAGGTGCTGATCTTCAGCGTGATGGTGATCCTCGCCCACTGCTACTACGGCTTCCGCGCGGAAGGCGGCCCCGCGGGAGTGGGCATCGCCGTCGGCCGCTCCGTACGCAACGCGATCGTCCTGATCAGCGTCACGGACTTCTTCCTCTCGCTCGCCATCTGGGGCGCGACGACAACGGTGAAGGTGGCCGGATGAACACGAACGTCCTGCGCCGAAGGCTCGCCGGAGTGGTCTTCCTGCTGGTGCCCGCCCTCCTGGTGTGGCTGTCGGTCGCCGTGTACGACAAGAAGTTCACCGACGACGCCACGGTCACCGTCCTCGCCGGCTCCGTCGGCAACGAGATGCACACCAACGCCGAGGTCAAGCTGCGCGGCGTCGTCGTCGGCGAGGTGCGCGACGTCCGCGCCGACGGCCGGGGCGCACGTCTCACCCTCGCCATCGACCCCGGCCGGCTCAGCCACATCCCCGCCGATGTCACCGTGCGGATGCTGCCGACCACGCTCTTCGGCGAGCGCTTCGTCGCCCTCGTACCGCCCGCGCGCCACCCCTCCTCCCGCACCCTCAGGGCCGGTGACACCATCACCCAGGACCGCTCCAGCAACGCCATCGAGCTGGAGCAGGTGCTCGACCATGTGCTGCCGCTGCTCACCGCGGTGAAGCCGCAGAAACTCTCCGCGACCCTGACCGCCGTCTCGCAGGCGCTGGAGGGCCGTGGTGATCAGCTCGGCCGCACCCTGGTCACCCTGGACGCGCACCTCAAGAAGCTCAATCCCCAACTGCCCGTCCTCAACCGGGACATCGCGCACCTCGTCAGGGTCAGCCACCTGTACGCGGACGCCGCCCCGGACGTACTGAAGGCGCTCACCGACTTCACCACCACCACGGGCACCATCGCCGCGCAGCAGGCAGAACTCGCCCGTCTCCACGGCTCGACGACCACCACCGCGAAAGACCTCACCACCTTCCTGCGCCACAACAAGGAGAACCTCATCCGGCTCGCCGCCGTGAGCCGCCCGACGCTGGAGCTGCTCGCCCGCTACTCGCCGTCGTTCCCATGCACCCTGCGCACCCTCGCCGGCTTCGTGCCTGCCATGGACAAGGCCCTGGGGAAGGGCACCGACCGGCCCGGACTCCATGTCGACCTGACCACCGTGCCCTCCCTCGGAAAGTACGTGCCCGGCAAGGACACACCCGCCTACGACGGAGGCGACGGACCGCACTGCTACGCCGTCCCCTACAACGCCGCACCCGCCCCAGCCGCTGAGGCGGCGACCGCACCGAGCCTCGGCCTGCCCAACTCGCCCCAGGAGAACCAGCTCGTCAATGAGCTGATGGCCCCCGAACTGAAGAAGGCGCCGCGGGACCTGCCCGACTGGAGCAGCGTCCTGACCGGGCCCGTCTACCGCGGCACGGAGGTGACGCTCAAGTGAAGCGCCGCAGCATCGCCGGACCGCTGGTGAAGTCGGTCGTCTTCATCGTGGTCACCGTGCTGGCCACCACCGTCCTGGCCGTCAGCATCGCCAACACCGGGGTCGGCGACACGGCCCCGTACAAGGCTCGGTTCACCGACGTCACCGGACTGATCGCCGGCGACAGCGTACGGATCGCCGGGGTGAAGGTGGGCCAGGTCGAGTCCGTCAGGGTCGCCGACCGCCGCGAGGCCGAGGTCACCTTCAGCGTCCGCAAGGGGCGCAAGCTGCCCGTCTCGGTGACCGCCTCGGTCAAGTACCTCAACATGGTCGGGCAGCGCTACATCGACCTCGACCAGGGTGCGGGGCCCGTGGGCCAGTACCTGGCGGCCGGCGACACCATCCCCTTGAAGCGCACCACACCCGCGCTCGACCTCACCCAGCTCTTCAACGGCTTCCAGCCGCTCTTCGAAGGGCTGTCACCGAACGAGATCAACGCCCTGGCCTCCTCGATCGTGACCGTCCTCCAGGGCGACGGGGGCACCGTCGACAGCCTGGTGAAACACGTCGGTTCCCTGACGACGACCGTCGCCGGCAAGGACCAGGTCATCGGCCAGGTCATCAAGAACCTCACCATCGTGCTGAAGACCGTCAACGACCGCGAGACGGGCTTCGACCAACTCGTCGATACCCTCCAGCGTCTGGTCAGCGGATTCTCCGGCGACCGCAAACCCCTCGGCGAGGCCGTGGTCGCGATGGGCGGACTCACCACCGTCACCGCGGACCTGCTGACGGACGGCCGCGCGCCGCTCAAGAACGACATCCGGGAACTCGGCCATCTCGCAAAACAGTTGGGCGACAACAGCCCGGCCGTCGAGAACTTCCTGCGGAAGACGCCCGCCAAGATGCAGGCCCTCACCCGGCTCGCCTCGTACGGGTCCTGGCTCAACCTCTATCTCTGCGAGGCGAAGGTCAGCGGCGTCACCACGTCGGACGGCAGCACACCGCCCACGGGCATCGGGATCAGCGAACCGAGGTGCCAGGGATGAGGATGACCATGCCCCGCCGTATCAAGCCCGTCAGGGAACGCACCCCGGTCGCCGTCGGCCTCGTCGGACTCCTCGTTCTCGCGCTGCTCGGCTTCGCGGCCTTCCGCGCCGACTCCCTGCCTCTCGTCGGCGGCGGTACCACCTACACGGCGGAGTTCACCGAGGCCGCCGGACTCACCGACGGCGACGAGGTGCGCATCGCCGGGGTGAAGGTCGGCGAGGTCACCTCCGTCGGTCTCGACGGCGACAAGGTGGCCGTACGCTTCCGGGTCGAGGACGCCTGGATCGGCAACTCCAGCACGGTGGCCATCGCCATCAAGACACTGCTCGGGCAGAAGTACCTGGCCGTCGACCCGCTCGGCACCACCGGCCAGAACCCGTCCGCGCGCATCCCCGCCAGCCGCACCACCTCCCCGTACGACGTCACCCAGGCCTTCAACGGACTGGGCGAGACCATCGGAAAGATCGACACCGCGCAGCTCGCCAAGAGCTTCGAGACGATCTCCGCGACCTTCGAGAACTCCCCGCCGAACGTGCGCACCGCTGCGACCGGGCTCTTTGCACTCTCCCGATCCGTCTCCCAGCGCGACGCCCAGCTCGCCGCGCTCCTCAAGAGCAGCAGACAGCTCTCGCGCACCCTGGACGGCAAGAAGAGCAGCTTCGAGATGCTGCTGGAGGACGGCAGCCTGCTGCTCGGTGAGATCCAGGCCCGGCGCGACGCCATCCATCTGCTGCTCACCGGCACCAAGAACCTCGGGATCCAGCTGTCCGGGCTGGTCGAGGACAACCGACGGCAACTGGCCCCCACGCTGGCCGCGTTGAGCAAGGTCACGGGAGTGCTCCTGAAGAACCGCACGAGCCTCGACCGGACCCTCGCGCTCGCCGGGCCGTACTACCGGCTCGTCGGCAACACCCTCGGCAGCGGGCGCTGGTTCGACAACTACCTCTGCGGACTCGTCCCGCGGAACCAGCTGCCTCCCGGCACGCCTCCCACGACCGGATGCATGCCGCCCAAGCCCTCAGGCGGTGCCTCATGAACCTCCGCCGGATCGTCGGGATCACCGCCGGGCTCGCGGTGATCGCCGTCGCGGGAGCCTCCGGGGCGATGGCGCTGAAGGAAGCCGAAGCCACCCGCGTCACCGCCTACTTCAGCCGCGCCACCGGTGTGTACGAGGGCTCCGATCTGCGGGTCCTCGGTGTCAAGGTCGGCACGGTCGACACGGTGAAACCGATGGGCGACCAGGTGAAGGTGACCCTGCTGCTCGATCCCGACGTCGAGGTCCCCGCCAACGCCCACGCCGTCGTCGTGGCCCCCAGCGTCGTCGCCGACCGCTACGTCCAGCTGGCTCCCGCCTACCGCGGCGGCGCACGGCTCGAGGACGGAGCGGTCCTGCCCGCAGAGCGCAACGCCATGCCGTTGGAGGTCGACCAGCTCTACGCGTCGATCACCGAACTCAGCACCGCACTCGGGCCGGAGGGCGCCAACGCCGACGGCGCGCTCGCGCGTCTCTTCGACACCGGCGCCGCCAACCTGGACGGCAACGGAAAGGCGATAGGCGACTCCGTCGCACAGTTCGGCAAGGCGGCAAGGACGCTCGACAACAGCAGCGGCGACCTGTTCGGCACCCTGCAACACCTCCAGTCCTTCACCGCCATGCTGAAGAAGAACGACGGCACGGTGGCCAAGGCAGAACAGCAACTCGCCACCGTCACCGGCTTCCTGGCCGACGACAAGGAGAACCTGTCGGCCGCGCTCAAGGAACTCGGCAAGGCCCTCGGCGTGGTGAAGGGCTTCATCAAGGAGAACCGCGCCGGGCTCCAGAAGAACGTCGACGCCCTCGTGCCGCTGACCCGCACGCTGGTCGATCAGCGCGCCTCGCTCGCCGAGGCGATGGACACCGCCCCCCTCGCCGCCGGGAACCTGATGGCCGCGTACGACCCGGTCCACCGCACCATCAACGGCCGCGCCGACATCAACGAACTCAGCTTCGGCGGGGATCTCGTCACCCCCGACGGTAAGAATCCCCTGGCCGGCCTCGTGCCCGTGGCGCCGAACCGGCAGAAGGCCCTGCCGGGTCTGCCGCTGCCGCCCGTCGGCACCGTCTACGGGACCCCGGACAAGCGTCGGGAGGCCGCCCGATGAGAAGCACGCGCACGGCGGCCGCACTGACCGTACTCACCCTGGGCCTCGGGCTCACCGCCTCCGGCTGCTCGATGCCGGAGCTGTCGGGCATCGAGCGGCTGCCGCTGCCCGGCGGCGCCGACCTCGGAAACCATCCGTACGAGGTGACCGCAGAGTTCGAGGACGTCCTGAGCCTGGTGCCGCAGTCCGCGGTCAAGGTGAACGACGTCGCCATCGGCCGCGTCACCCGGATCACCCTCAGCTCCGGGGACTGGTCCGCGAAGGTCACCATGCGCATCAACGGCGACGTGAAGCTGCCCGCCGACGCCTACGCCCACCTGGAACAGTCCAGTCTCCTCGGCGAGAAGTACATCCAGCTCTCACCCCCGCCCGCCAACAGCCGGGCGGCGGCCGGCACCCAGGCGGCCGGTACCCGGGCGGCGGACCCACTCGCGGACGGCGCGGCCATCCCGATCGCCCGCACCAACCGCAACCCCGAGGTCGAAGAGGTCTTCGGAGCCCTGTCGCTGCTGCTCAACGGCGGCGGCATCAACCAGATCAAGACCATCGCCACCGAGCTCAACAAGGCCCTCGGCGGGCGCGAACCGCACGTCGCGTCCCTGCTCAAGCGGATCGACACCCTGGTCACGAGCCTCGACAAGAACAAGGGCAACATCACCGCCGCCCTCGACGGAGTCAACCGGCTCGCCGCCACCCTCGCGACCCGCAAGCAGCAGGTCGGCAAGGTGCTCACCGGACTGAGCCCCGGCCTGTCCGTGCTGGAACAACAGCGTGGCTCCCTCCTCACCATGCTGCGCGCCCTCGGCACCCTGTCCGGCGTCGCCGTCGACACCGTCAAACGGAGCAAGGCCGACACGATCGCCGACCTGAAGGCCCTCGGGCCGACGCTGAAGGCGCTCGCCGACTCCGGGAGGGCCCTGCCCGACTCGCTCCAGGTGCTGGTGACCTATCCGTTCACCGACGAGGTTCTGCGCGGGGTGAAGGGCGACTACCTCAACGTCTATCTGAACGTGGCGGCGGTCCCCGGCACGCAGATCATCCCCGAGCTCACACCGCCCGGGGCACAGGCGCAGGCGGGCCGCGGCGCGGCGCTCCCTCTGCCCCTTCCGCCCGTCACAACGGACCCCGCCACCAGGAAACCCGCCTCGACCGACCCCGCCTCGACGGAGCCTGCCCCGGACGCCGCCACGACCGCGGAAGGGAGCCGCTGATGCTCACCACCGCCACGCGCCTCAAGAACGTGGCCTTCCTGGTCGTCGCCGTCCTCGTGCTCGGTTTCGTCGGCATTCGCTACGCCGACCTCGGGCGGTACGCGGGACTGGAGGACCGCTACACCGTACGTGTCCGACTCCCGCACACCGGCGGCCTCTTCACCCACTCCGACGTCACCTACCGCGGCGTGTCGGTCGGCCGGGTCGGACCCATCGAACTGCGCGAAGACGGCGTCGAGGCCGAACTGCGTATCAAGGAATCGGCGCCGCCCATCCCCGCCGACCTGGAAGCCGTCGTCGCCGGTCTGTCCGCTGTCGGAGAGCAGTACATCGACCTGCGGCCGAGGAACAACACGGGCCCGTATCTGAGGGACGGCGCGGTCGTCGCACAACGCGACACCCGCGTCCCCGCGCCCGTCACCGACGTTCTCACCAGCGTCGACGCACTTGCCTCCTCCATCGACCCGGAGTCGCTGCGCACCGTCGTGGACGAGTTCGGCGCCGCGCTGAGCGGACGCGGCGACGACCTCCAGGTACTGCTGGACAGCGGCGACGACTTCGTCCGCGCGGCCGACCGGGCGCTTCCGATCACCACACGGCTGATGATCGACAGCGAGACTGTGCTCCGCACCCAGACCGAACAGGGGCAGGCCCTCAAGTCGTTTGCGACGGGGGCGAAGGAGCTCGCCGGACAGCTGAAGGGGTCCGACGCCGATCTGCGACGTCTCATCGCCGTCGCGCCCGACGCGGCCGGCCAGATCAGCGGCCTCCTGCGCGATCTCGACCCGGCTCTCGGCGTGGTGGTCGCCAATCTGCTCACCACCTCCCAGGTCGCGGTCACCCGGCAGCGCGGCATCGAGGAGCTGCTGGTGCAGCTGCCCGCCGTGGCCGCCGCCGGATCGACCGCGATCACCGCCCAGGGAGCCCGCTTCGGTATGGCGGTGACGTTCTTCGAACCTCTGCCGTGCACCGCCGGATACGGCGGGACCACCTATCGCAACGGCCTGGACACCGCACCCGCCGCGGCACTCAACACCAGGGCCCGCTGCACTTCACCGCCCGGCAGCGGAGTGAACGTCCGCGGCAGCGCGAACGCCCCCGGCGGCGGTCCGGTGCCCGACCCCGCGGTCCCCGGCTCCCTGCTTCCGCCGGCCGCGGGGACCGACGGAGGCACCACGGCCCCCGCGGAGGCCGAACGTCCGCCGGGGCTGCTCGGACTGCCGTCGGTGGCGGACACCCCGTCCGGCCTCGGCGGGCTTCTCGGACTGGAGGCGGGCGATGACTAGGACGGGACGACTCCTGGTGGAGCGGCGCAGTCGTGTGGTGCGGGGGACCGCGGCCGTCCTCGCCGTCCTGTTCTGCGCCGTCTCCGCGTGGTCGTACGGGCAGGCGCGCGGCGACGACACCCTCGCCCACGCCACCTCCCGCGACGAGGTGCTGGCCGACGGCAAGGAGCACATCGTCCGGCTCACCAGCTTCGACGGCGAGGACCCGGCGGCCGGGCGGCGCCAGTGGCTGGACGCATCGACCGGGCCGCTCCACGACGAGCTGAAACGGGTGAAGGCGCAGAAGGGCACCGCCGACAGCGCCCGCGCCACGGTCACGGACGCGGCGCTCACTGCCCTCGACACCCGGGCGGGTACCGCCGAACTGATCGCGACCGTCCGCGTCGAACGGACCCCAGGGGCAGGCGGCACGACAGGTGCCACGGCCGGCAGCCAGCGCAAACGGCTGGAGGCCGTCCTCGCCCGCACCCCGGACGGCTGGAAGATCCAGTCGCTGAGCGCGGTCCCGGTGGGTGGCGCATGAACAGCGAAGCGGCAGAGGCGGAAGCGGAAGAAGTGCCGGAAGCGGAGGCGAGCACGCACGCCGAAGCGGGGACGGAAGCGGAGGCGGGCCTCAAGCCGGACGCGGAGGCGGGCCCCGAGCCGGACGCGGAGGCGGGCTTCACGCCGGAAGCGGGCCCTGAGCGCCCGCCGCTCCTCCGCCGCCGTGTCGCCACCGTCGCCCTCCTGCTCGCGCTGGTCCTCGGCGGCGCCGCATTCCTCCTCGCCGCCGCGGAGTTGCACGACACCCCCGCCTCCCGCAATCGCGCGTTGACCGACACCGCGGCCACCACCGAGGTGATCGAGGACGTCAGCGGGGCGCTCACCCAGGTCTTCTCCTACACACCATCCGGCACGGACACGACCCGGCAGGCCGCCCGCAGCCTGCTCGCCGGGAAGGCCGCCCGTCAGTACGGGGAGCTCTTCGGCCAGGTCGAGAAGCGGGCGGCCGAGCAGAAGCTGACACTCACCACCCATGTCGTACGGGCCGGGGTGACCCGGCTGACCGGCCGCAGCGCCCACCTCCTGGTCTTCCTCGACCAGGTCGCCGAGCGCCGCGGCAAGCCGGCCACCGCCGCCGCCCAGTTGTCCGTCACCGCTGAACTGCGCGGCGGGCGCTGGTTGATCGTCGACATCGCATCCCGATAGGGAGGGACAGGACCATGGCAGGGAAGACGAGGAATCCGCTGCTCGCCGCGGCGCTCGCGCTGACGGTCGTGGCAGCCGGGTTCGCGGGCTGGGGCGGCTGGTCCTGGTACGACGCAGCGCACGACGACTCCGCCGCGTACGCCAGGGAACGGGACCGCGTACTGACCGCGGGGGAGCAGGCGGTGCTCAATCTCAACACCCTCGACCACCGTGACGTCGAAGGGGGCCTCGACTCCTGGGAGGACTCGGCCACCGGTGAGCTGCGCAGACAACTCACCGACGGGCGGAGCCAGTTCGAGAAGCAGATCCAGCAGGCGAGGACCGTCACGAGCGCCCAGGTGCTGTCCGGCGCGGTCACCGAACTCGACGACCGCGCCGGGCGGGCGCGCGTGCTGGTGGCTCTGCGGATCACGGTCACCGCTCCCACCGGCAAACCCGCCCGGAAGGAGGGCCGGATGCTCGGCGAGCTCACCCGTACGCCCGAGGGCTGGAAGCTCAGCGCCCTCGGGCAGGCGCCTGTCGGCAACACCGCGGCCGAGTGACGAGAGGACCCCGGACATGTCGACAACCCGCCATCTGATCAACCGCCGGAGACGACTGGCGACCGCGGGCCGCCCCGGCCCCGCGACCGGCGACACGCTGACCCCCGACCGTCCCGCGACCGCGACAGCGACCGCGACCGGGACCCCCACCGCGACCGGGACCCCGAAGGCCGGTGCCCCCGCGCGCCGGCGGCCCGTACGCGAACGGAGCCCCGGCGCACCGGAGGAGCCCGCCGACATGAAGTCGGCGACAGCCCGCGGCAGTCGGCTGCTCGCCGTGCTGTGTGCTCTCGTCGTCCTGTCGGGAGGCTTCGCCGCCTTCGCCGGTGCTCAGGCGTCCGAACTGCGCGACGAGCCGGCCGTACGCAACGCCGCCCTGGCCGACACCGCGCGCACCAGCGAACTGAAAGGCCGCGTGACGACAGCGGTCGAGGCGCTGTTCTCCTACAACTTCGCCGATCCCGGCGGCCTCGACCGGGCTGTGAAGGAGCATCTGACCGGCAAGGCGGTCACCCAGCACGCCGCCATGCTCGCCGCCGTACGCAAGGAAGGCCCCCGACAGAAGCTCGTCCTCACCACCACCGTCACCGAGAGCGGTGTGGAACTGATCGAGGGCGACCGGGCCCGCGTGCTGGTCTTCGCCGACCAGAGCAACACCCGTACCGCGACGAAGGGCGAGACGACCTACGCGGCCGCCATGCTCGCCGTCGACGCCGTCCGCTCCGACGGCATCTGGCGCCTCGCCGCTCTCGACACGTTCGGGGAGGGGGCATGAGGCGCCCAGGCGGTGCGCGCGCCCGCAAGCGACTCGCCGGGAGTGTCGCCGCGGTGGCGGCGATGGCCGCGCTGACCGCCTCCCAGGCACCGGGATCCGTCCGCGAACAACCGGCCGCCGATTCCCACTCCGAGTCCGGGTACGGGGCAGCAGCCGAGCCTTGGAACGACGACTCGTACCACACCGAACTGCCGCCTCTGCGTGCGCAGCCCGGGCCCGTCCGGCCGGGCCGGCCGTCCGGAGGCATTCAGACCGGCGCGGTGCGGACCGAGTCGGGCATCCCCACGACGGTCCTCGCCGCCTACCGCCGGGCGCAGACGGTGATCGCCCGCACCGATCCGGGCTGCCGGCTGCCGTGGCAACTGCTCGCGGCGATCGGCAAGGTCGAGTCCGGTCAGGCGCGCGGCGGGCGCGTGGACGCTTCGGGCACCACGCTCTCGCCGATCCTCGGCCCGGTCCTCGACGGCAACGGCTTCGCCACCATCAGGGACACCGACGGGGGAGCGTACGACGGCGACCGGCGCTACGACCGTGCGGTGGGGCCGATGCAGTTCATCCCCTCCACCTGGGCGCGCTGGGGCCAGGACGCCAACGGCGACGGACGAAAGGATCCGGGCAACATCCACGACGCGGCACTCGCCGCCGGACGCTATCTGTGCGCCGGCGACCGCGATCTGACGGTGCTCGCGGATCTCAACCGGGCGATCCTCAGCTACAACCGCTCGCGGGCGTATCTGCGCACGGTCCTGGCCTGGCTGGCCTTCTACCGTTTCGCCGCCCATCCCGTACCGGACGGCACGGGCGTCCTGCCCGGCAGCCCCGGTGCGGGCGGCAGGGATTCTGCCGCGCGTCCCGTCGGCAACCAAGGGAACGGGAGCGGTGGAGGCATCGTCGTCGGTCCCACACCCTCGCCGGCGCCGACCGTCCGGCCCCGCCCGACTCCTAGCCGGCCCCCGGGACCGTGGCCGCCCGGCGGTCCCACCTCGCCGGCACCGACCGGCTCGCCGGATCCGAGCCCCTCGCCCGATCCGAGCCCCTCGCCCGATCCGACCCCCTCGCCGGATCCGAGCCCGACGCCCATCCCGACACCCCCCGGCCCGTCGCCCTGCCCCTCACCCGATCCGACACCCTCGCCCCAGCCGTCGCCTGCGGAAAGTCCGCCCGAGGACCCGTCGCCGAGCGGCACTCCGGGCGATGGTCCCTGCTCACCCGTACGGGGGTGACAGCACCTCGGCGAGGTCGTACGACACCGGCTCCTCCAACTGGGTGTACGTGCAGGAGGCCGGTTCGCGGTCCGGACGCCAGCGGCGGAACTGCGCCGTGTGCCGGAAACGGTCACCCTCCATGTGGTCGTAGGCGACCTCGACCACCCGCTCCGGCCGCACGGCCACCCAGGACAGGTCCTTCTTGCCCGTCCAGCGGCTCTGCGCACCGGGCAGCCTGGCCCCCTCGTGGGCGGCCTCTTCGGCCCAGGCCGCCCACGGATGCCCCTCGGGGGAGTCCATGAGCAGCGGCGCCAGCTCCTCGATCAGCTCCGCGCGCCGTTGCATCGAGAAGGCGGCGCAGACGCCGACGTGCTGGAGCGCACCCGAGTCGTCGTACAGACCGAGCAGCAGCGACCCCACCACCGGCCCGCTCTTGTGGAGCCGGTAGCCCGCGACCACGGCATCGGCCGTGCGCTCGTGCTTGATCTTGTACATCAGCCGTGCGTCGGGGCGGTACGGCACATCCAGAGGCTTGGCCACGACTCCGTCGAGCCCCGCGCCCTCGTACTGATCGAACCACTGCTGGGCCAGCTCCAGATCCGTGGTCGCGGGCGCGAGATGGACAGGGGGCGCGGCGTCCGCCAGAGCGGCGGCCAACGTCGTCCGCCGCAGCGACAGGGGGGCGTCCAGCAGGGCCTCGTCACCCAGAGCGAGCAGATCGAAGGCCACGAAACTCGCCGGGGTCTGCTCGGCGAGCATCCGCACCCGGGAGTCGGCCGGGTGAATGCGCTCGGTGAGCTTGTCGAAGTCCAGCCGGCCCTCGTGGGCGATGACGATCTCCCCGTCCACCACACAGCGGTCGGGGAGCTGGGCCGCGAGATCGGCGGCGAGCTCCGGGAAGTAGCGGGTGAGCGGCTTGCCCGTGCGGGAGCCGATCACCAGCTCGTCGCCGTCCCGGTGAACGATCGCACGGAAGCCGTCCCACTTGGCCTCGTACTGCATGCCGGGCGGGATCTTCTTCACGGACTTGGCGAGCATCGGCTTCACGGGCGGCATGACCGGCAGATCCATATCGCGATTGTCCGGTATGCGGGGGAACTCGGCACGGCCTACGCTGACAGCCATGGCCGGAGCGGTGGAACTGGAAGTGGGGGAGCGGACCGTACGCGTGTCCAATCCCGACAAGGTCTACTTCCCTGAGCACGGTTACACGAAGATGGACATGGTCCGCTACTACCTGGCCGTCGGCGACGGCATCACCCGGGCCCTGCGGAACCGTCCCACCACCCTGGAGCGTTACCCCGACGGGGTGACCGGCGAGTCCTTCTTCCAGAAGCGCGCGCCCAAATACCTTCCCGACTGGATCCCGACGGCCCACATCACCTTCCCCAGTGGCCGGTCGGCCGACGAGATGTGCCCGACGGAACCCGCGGCCGTCCTGTGGGCCGCCAACCTCGGGGCGGTCACCTTCCACCCCTGGCCCGTGCGCCGTGACGACACCGACCATCCCGACGAGCTGCGCATCGACCTCGACCCGCAACCGGGCACCGACTACGAGGACGCCGTCCGGGCGGCCCATGAGCTGCGGGCCGTCCTCGACGAGGCGGGACTGCGCGGCTGGCCCAAGACGTCGGGTGGCCGCGGCATCCATGTCTTCGTGCCGATCGAACCGCGCTGGACCTTCACCCAGGTCCGCCGGTCCGCCATCGCGGCCGGCCGGCTGCTGGAGCGCCGTATGCCCAACCGGGTGACCATCAAGTGGTGGAAGGAGGAGCGCGGCGCGCGCATCTTCGTCGACTACAACCAGACGGCGCGGGACCGCACGATCGCCTCCGCCTACTCCGTACGCCCCCGGCCGCACGCACCCGTCTCCGCCCCGCTGCGCTGGGAGGAGATCGACGACGCCAGGCCCGAGGACTTCGACATCAAGACGATGCCCGGCCGGTACGCCGAGGTCGGGGACGTTCACGCGGACATGGACGACCACCGGTTCAGCCTGGAGACCCTGCTGGAGGCGGCGAACAGGGACGAGGCCGAGCACGGCCTCAGCGATCTGCCGTATCCGCCGGAGTACCCGAAGATGCCGGGCGAGCCGAAGCGGGTGCAGCCCAGCCGGGCGAAGAAGCCCGAATGACGTCGGAACACCGCCGGAGCGACGATGGCCCGGTGCGCGGCCGGTACGACGAGGGCCCCCTCCCGGTGTGCGGGAGGGGGCCGTTGCCGTCCTCAGGAGCGTCGAGGCAAGGACACGCCTAGAGCTCCTGGATCCGGATGTTGCGGTAGGAGATGACATCCGTCGTGCCGTGGACCTGGAGTCCGATGTAGCCCGACGCGTACCGGCGGCCGTCCGTGCCGGGGTCGTCACCGCGCGGCGGGACGAAGTCCTGACCGCCGGTGTTCTCGAACTCGTTGATCAGGACACCGTTGCGGAAGACCGAGTAGTGCTGACCGACCACGCGGATCTCGTAGTCGTTCCAGGTGCCCTTCGGCGTCACACCCGCGCCGGCCAGGCCGACACGGTCGAAGCCGTAGATCGAACCCGTCTTGTACATGTCGCCGTCGGGCCGGTCCAGTACCTGGATCTCATGTCCGTACTTGATCGCGACCCACTCCGGACGCGACTCCTCCGGGTTGTTGTGGACGTTCGGGAAGCGGACGAAGACACCGCCGTTGGCGTTGCCGGTGCCCGGTGCGTCGTCCCGCCACTGGAGCTTGAGCGAGAAGTCGCCGTACTGCCGCTGCGGGAACCACAGCATGCCCATGCCCGGCACGGTGGTGCTGCTGGTCATGGCTCCGTCACCGCTGAGCGAGAACGAACCGCCGCCCACGTGCTGCCACTTGCCGAACGTGGTCTGGGTGCCGTCGAACAGATCCTTGTAGCCGGTGTTCTGGCCCGGCTTGCCGATGCCGGACTGCTTGGCCGCCCGGTAGATCTTCTTGTGCTCGCGCTGGTCGACCACATTGTCTGCGAGCAGCTTGTCGACGACCTGGTCCACGTGCTTGAGGAACAGCGCGTGCGAGGACCAGTCCTTCTCGTCCTCGATCAGTTCGTTGATCGTGCAGCGGCTGCGGGTCATGCGGTTGGGGATGCCCGTGTCGACCGTGCCGACGATGACGGTCAACCGCTCGTCCCACTCGGGGCAGTTGGGCGCCGGGACGCCACCGCCCTCCGCGACGGTGAACGACACCTTCTGCGCGGCCGAGGTGTTGCCGGCCTTGTCGGTCGCCCGGTGCAGAACGGTGTGGAAGCCCACCCGGTCCACCAGCACCGGAGCGGTGTAGGCGAGGTACGGGCCGCCGTCGAGGGAGTACTCGACCTTGTCGACACCCGAGGCACCCTCACCGGAGTCCGTCGCGGTGACGGTCACCTTGGCGCTGGTGATGTACGCGCCGTCGGAGTTCTTCCCACCCGTCACTCCCGCCGAGGTCTGCGGCGGGGTCTTGTCCACGACCGGCGGCGCGACCACCGTGAACTCCACGGACTTCTCCGCGGCCGCGTTGCCGGCCTTGTCGGTCGCCTTGTAGCGGACCGTGTGGGTGCCGACGGCGTGCACCATCACCGGGGCCGTGTAGGGCTGCCAGGTGCCGGAGGCGCCGATGGCGTACTCGATGGTGTTGACGCCCGAGCCGGTGTCGGAGGCGGTCACGGTGACCGTGGCCATGTCGAGGTACTGGCCCTGTTCGTTCTTCTCACCGGTCACCGTCGCCGAGGTCTCCGGCGGGGTCTTGTCGTCCGTCGGCGGGGCGACGACCGAGAAGTCGGCCGCCTTCTCCGCGGCGACATTGCCGGCCTTGTCCGTGGCCCGGTACCGGATCTTGTGCGTACCGACCTCGTTCACGACGACCGGGTTGGTGTACGCCTGCCAAGGACCGTCGGCCCCGACCGCGTACTCGATCTTGTCCACCCCGGAGCCCGCGTCGGTCGCCGCCACCGTCACGGTGGCCTGACCGACGTACGCGCCCGCGGAGTTCTTGTCGCCGTCGACCTTCACGGTCGTGTCGGGCGCCGTGGTGTCCTCGCCGGTGCCCTCGGTGACGGTCAAAATCCCCTGCATCGAGCCGTGGCCCGGAATGGTGCAGCGGAAGAGGTACCGGCCGGGGGTCAGGGTGACCTCGGCGGTGTGCTTGCCGCCCTGGTCGTCATTGGGGTTGGCGAGGATGTTCAGCGGTACGTCGTTGTTGTACTCGGGGTCCGAGACGTCGAAGGTCAGCGTGTGCGGCATCCCGGTGGTGTTCCCGGTGGCCTTGCTGTTCTCGAAGACGATCGTCGTCGCGCCCGCCACCGCCGTGGTGGGGAAGGAGAGATAGCGGTCGATCGGGTCACCCGCGGTCCAGGTGAGAACCTGGGCCGCCTCCCGGTCGTCGGTCTGCCCGTAGGCGGCCGCGGACATCAGTCCGACGACCATGGCCACGGACGCCAGCAGGGCCGTCCACAGGCTCGCTGTCCGTTGTCTGACGAATCTCACTGTGCCGCCTTCCGTGCCAGCTTGTCGGCGGACGGCGTCGCCTCGCCGCCCTTGTACGTCACGCGCCAGAGCGCCGACTGGGCGTCCGAGGTGAAGAACCCGCGTCCGTAGTCGAGGACATAGAGCGAACCGTCGGGCGCGAACTTCCAGTCCATGAGGTTGCGGATGCCGCCGTTGCCGACCGGGATGATCTTCTTCAGGGATTCGGCGTGCACCGGGATACCGCCCTTGCCGACCGTCTTCGGGTCGGTGAGGACCGCGTGCCGCGGCTGGTCGCCGTCGTAGAAGTCACCGACGAACCACTTGCCGTCCCAGTACGCCGGCCACTTCTCGGTACCGGTGCTCGCCGCGTCGTAGCGGTAGACCGGGCCGTTCATGGTCGCCTGGCCGCCGCCCTTGAGCCACGGCATGAGCAGCTTTTGCTGGTCCGTCCGGTAGCTCGGGATGCCGTTGGCGTCGCGCGGGTAGTCCACGCCACCGCCCTGCGGCGAGTACCAGATGGTGTTGGAGGTGACGGGCGGCAGATTCACCAGACCGTCGTTGTTCGGCGACTCGTTCTTCGGCGCGTCGCAGTTGTACCAGCCCAGCGGCTGGTTCGGGTCGGGCAGGTTGCGGTCGCGGTAGGGCTGCTTGTTGCCCATGCAGTACGGCCACCCGTGGTTGCCCGCCTTGGTGATGGCGGAGAAGGTGTCGTACTTGGCGGGGCCCCAGGTCGTCGACGGCGTTCCGGCGTCCGGGCCGACCCAGCCCGCGTACAGGGTGTCGGTCGTCTTGTCGACGAAGATGCGCGCCGGGTTGCGGACGCCCATCACATAGATCTCACCGCGTGTCTTGCCGCCGCCCTCGTCCGGCTCCTGGCCGGTGAAGAGGTTGCCGGCGGGGAGCGTGTAGGTGCCGTCGTCCTCCGGGTGGATCCGCAGGATCTTCCCGTTGAGGTTGTTCGTGTTACCCGCTGTGCGGCGGGCGTCGGCGAACGACACACCCTTGAAGTTGGGCTGCGGGTTGTTGCCCGAGTAACCGCCGCTGAAGCCGGACGAGTTGTTGTCACCCGTCGCGATGTAGAGGTTCTGCTTCGAGTCCCAGGCCAGCCCGCCGCCCGCGTGGCAGCAGCTGTGGATCTGCACCGGCCACTTGAGCAGGACCTTCTCGCTGGCCATGTCCAGCTTGTTCGTCGCGGGGTCCAGGGTGAAGCGGGAGACCCGGCGCTCGGCCATGTGCGTGTCGCGGTTGATCTGCGAGTGCGGGGTGTAGTGCAGATACACCCAGCCGTTGGCCCGGAAGTCGGGGTCGAGCTCGATGCCGAGCAGCCCCTCCTCGACCTTGATCAGCTCGTCGCCGCCGCCCTTGTTGCCGAAGACGGTCAGCGACCCGGCGAGGGTGACCTTCTTGGTCGTGGGGTCGTAGACGTGGATCTCGCCCTGACCCTTGCCCATGTCGGGGTTGTTCCAGTCGGTGATGACGGGCTTGCTCGAGTCCGCGCCGCCGCGCCCGATGTAGAACACGCGCCCGTCAGGAGCCGTCACCAGTCCGTGCGGCTCACCGATCTGGTCGTTCTGCCCGGGCTGGTTGGGCTGGGTGACGCGCTGCGCCGTGTAGTTGGAGGTGATGGTCGCCTTGCAGTCGGCGCGCGAGATACGGCTCGTCCAGGCGAGAGCACCGCGCAGATGGTCGCGGAAGTCGACCTCGGCGAAGCTCTCGGCCGTACCGCCCATGCCGGTGTAGAAAGAACGGCCGCCGTCGTAGTCCCGGCACCACGAGATCGGGTGGTCCCAGCCGTTGGCGCCGGCCGCCGGAGTGAACGAACTCTCCTTGAGGCGCGCCACGGTGTGGACGCTGCCGGAGGGATTCGCCGACCAGTTGAACCACTTGTCCGGCCGCTTCCACTGCAACGGCAGCGACTTGGTGGCCGGATGCTGACGGTCGCCGACCTCGACGACGGCCCGCTGGACCGCGCTCGCCGCGCTCGTGGGACGCGCACCGATCAGCCCGGTGAACCAGTCGGAGTACGGCTCGGTCCGCGCGGCGTCATGGATACCGAGGAAGCCGCCGCCCGCCTCCAGATAGGACTCGAGCCCTGCCTCCTGCTCCGGGTCGAGCACATCGCCGCCTCCCGTCAGGAAGACGACGGCGTTGAACCGCCCCAGCTTGGTGGCATTGGTGAACACGGAAGCATCGTCCGTGGCCTCGGTCCTGAACCGGCCGGCCGCCGGGCCGGTGAGGCCGATGTTCTCGATGGCCGCGATACCGGCGTTGACGACCGGCGACTCCTCGGTCGCCGAACCGTGGAAGACCAGGACCCGCACATTCTGGCCGCCGGGAGGCGACGGCAGGGACAACGTTGTCGACGGCGGTTCCGGGTACGGTTTGGCCGCCGCGACATTCCCTCCGCCCAGCAACGAGACGGTCAGTGCGCCGACCCCGAGTACCGCGGCCAGAGCGCTTCTTCGGGACCTCGACCTGTGTGGTGTGCGCTGCATGTGGTCACCCACCCCTCTTTGGTCACAACAACAGCCTCGGAAACTAGACCTCTTTTCGTGGTTCGCCAATAGATAGGACCGGAGTGGCACGAACTTTGTCCTGAGTGTGGATAAACGAAGATCACCCGGCTACCGTGTGGCCGTCCCCGGGGTCACACACGCCCCGTCAACCTCCGCGACAGACATGGGGAGTTCGGCATGGACAGACGGAGCTTCAACAGGCGGCTCCTGGCGGGAGGCGCCGTCGCGGCCACCGGGGCGACATCGTTGTCTCTCGCCTCCGCACCGACCGCCACCAGCGCACCGACGGCCACGGGCGCGGCGAGAACCGCACCCGCGGGTGGCCTTGTGCGCCATATGAAGCTGTACGCCGAAAAGTTGCCGGACGGTCAGATGGGTTACGGACTGGAGAAGGGGAAGGCGTCCATCCCCGGCCCGCTGATCGAACTCAACGAGGGCGACACGCTGCACATCGAGTTCGAGAACACCATGGACGTACCGGTCAGCCTGCACGCCCACGGTGTCGACTACGACATCGCCAACGACGGCACCAAGCTCAGCAAGAGCCATGTCGAACCGGGCGCCACACGCACCTACACCTGGCGTACGCACCTCCCCGGCAAGCGGGCAGACGGCACCTGGCGTCCCGGCAGCGCAGGCTACTGGCACTACCACGACCACGTGGTGGGCACCGACCACGGCACGGGAGGCATCCGCAAGGGGCTCTACGGCCCGGTCGTCGTGCGCCGGAAGGGCGACATCCTCCCGGACAAGCAGTTCACGATCGTCTTCAACGACATGCTGATCAACAACAAGCCGGCCAACGCGAGCCCCAACTTCCAGGCCACCGTGGGCGATCGCGTCGAGATCATCATGATCACGCACGGCGAGTTCTACCACACGTTCCATATGCACGGTCATCGCTGGGCGGACAACAGGACGGGCCTGCTGGAGGGCCCGGCCGACGTCAGCCGGGTGATCGACAACAAGATCACGGGACCGGCGGACTCCTTCGGCTTCCAGATCATCGCGGGCGAGAACGTCGGCGCCGGCGCCTGGATGTACCACTGCCATGTGCAGAGCCATTCGGACATGGGCATGGCCGGGCTCTTCCTGGTGGCGAAGGCGGACGGCACGATCCCGGGGTACGAACCGCACCACCCGGCGGGCGCCGCGGCGAAGAAGGGCGCGGCGGAGGCGGGTGGGCACTCTCACTAAGGGGCGCGCCGGGCCGGGGCGTTGACGGACGCGGCGCAGCGGCCGAGGTGCGGGACGCGGCTCAGTGGCCGAGGTCCGGGACGCGGCTCAGTGACTGAGGTCGAGGACGCACCACTCGGTGTACGGCTCCGACTGCACGTACAGCCGCGGACCCCGGTTCACGAGCCGCCGCCGGCCGAGCTGGGCGCCGTCGGGCAGGACGAGCGTTCCGTACGCCACCGGCTCGGCGGCGGCCTCGGTGAGCAGGCACATCACCAGGCGGGAGTGGTCGTACCCGTGGCCGCCGAGCAGGGCGAGACGGTCACCGTGGACGGCGAGACCGTGCGTGCCCTTCACCGGACCCGTGCGTATGGTGACCGGCTGCCCGTCCCGGATCTCCAGCAGACCGGCGCGGGTGCCGGCCCAGGCCGCGTGGGCTCCCACGTTCAGGCTGAGGCCGTCCGCCGCACCGGCCGCCGCGTCCAGTGGCACGAACTCGCCGAGCACTCCTCCCGTGAGCGACAGTCGCCGCACGGCGGGTCCCTGGACGGTCCACAGCGCGCCCGACGCGTCGGTCAGCACATGGTCGGCATCGCCACCGGGGTCGAGGGTCCAGGACGCCCGGCCCCATGCGTCGTAGATCTGGATCCGGGCGGTGTCCGCGACGATGAACCCGCCGTCCGGCAGCGCGTCCAGCCGCGGGTTCCGGGCGGTCACGGCGCTCAGCTCGGTGGCACAGGCGCTGCCGCCGTCCACGGTGACGACGAGCGCGTCGTACGGAATGCGGTTCCCGTGATCGGCCGAGGCGCTGTCCGCATGGTTGACCGGGACGCCGTCCGGCACCTCGGGACGCCCGGCGAGCAGCCAGTGTGCCCGCCCGGCGGCGTCGACCGTGCTGTGCAGCACGTGCAGCCGCGCATGGGCACGAGGGAGACGGGCGTAGGGAGTGAGAGCAGTCGCTACCACGGTGGTGCTCCTCGGCAGGGCTGAACGGACGGTCCGCGGGTCTCGGGGAAGGTCCGGCGGCGCACCGGCCGAGAGCGGCAGTGCGGGTCGTCTACCGGGCATGGGCCTTTCTGCTCGTCATGGCCGGAATCCTGCACGAGGCCGTGACCTCGGCACAAGGGAGTTCACCTGCGCTTCGGGTGCGGAGGCCAGGGATCGGTAGCAGACTCGGGCGAGAGGACAACGGGACCCTACGAAGGAGCGCATCCATGCTCAGCACCCGTTTCGTCACAGGCTCCCCGAACTGGCTCGATCTCGGCACACCGGACATCGAGGCGGCGACCGCGTTCTACGGCGGGCTGTTCGGATGGACCTTCCAGTCGGCGGGTCCCGAGGCCGGCGGTTACGGAATGTTCCAGCTGGACGGCAAGACAGCGGCCGGCGGCATGCAGGTCCCCTCGGAACAGAGCCCGCCCTCCTGGACGGTCTATTTCCGGACGCCCGACGCGGACGCCACCGCGCAGGCGGTGCGGCAGAACGGAGGCTCGGTGAAGTACGAGCCGATGGACGTCTTCGACCTCGGCCGCATGGTGATCCTCACCGACCCTTCGGGTGTCGGATTCGCCGCCTGGCAGCCGGGCCGGAACAAGGGCCTGGACGTGGTGAACGACCCCGGCTCCCTGTGCTGGCTCGAACTCAACACCACCGCCCCGGACGCGGCCCTCGCGTTCTACGACAAGGTCTTCGGCTGGGAGACCACGACCATGCCGTTCCCCGACGGCAGCGGCATGTACACCATGATCAACCCGGCGGGCGAGGGGGCGGATGCGATGTTCGGCGGCCTGGTCCCGGTACCGGACAACGCCCCGGAGACGGAGGGCCCGTACTGGCTCCCGTACTTCGAGGTCGAGGACTGCGACGCGGCGGTGGCGAAGGCGGAACAACTGGGCGGCCGGGTCACCATGCCGGTGGTCGAGGCGGAGGGAGTGGGCCGCTTCGCGAGCCTGGCGGACCCGGCGGGCGCGAGGTTCGCGGTGATGCAGGCGGCGGCGCAGGAGTAGCCGCGGCGGGGTGGCCGTGGTCGGGCACACGGTTGCCCCCGGGGCCTGTTGATGCGTCGTTGATCCGGTGTTTATCGGCACGGGAGAGCGTGTCCGCATGCCGATCAACACCATCACCGATGACGAACTCTCCTGGCAGGAGACAGCACTCTGCGCGCAGACGGGCCCGGACTTCTTCTTCCCGGCCCCGGGCTCGTCGACGCGAGAGGCGAAACAGCTGTGCAGGGCGTGCGAGGGGCGGGTGGCGTGTCTGGAGTACGCGCTGGCGCATGACGAGAAGTTCGGGGTGTGGGGTGGGCTGTCGGAGAAGGAGCGTCACCGGTTGAAGCAGAGCCGGGGGTAGTGGCGCTTCACGTGGTGTGAACTTTGCCGCCTGTGATGAGCCCGGCCCGCTCGGCGAGGGCATCGTCCTCGGGACTGCCGTCGGGGGTGGGGCCGACGAGAGACTCGGGAACGACGCGGACGGGGAAGTGCCCGCCGACGGGGGAGACGACACCGCCGAAGCGGGGGTCGCCGGCGAACCAGATGGTGTCGGGCTGGGGGTTCTGCTTCTGTGAGAGATGGCCGGAGTACTGACTGATTCGCAGGATCGGGGCGTAGCCCTCGTGAAACTTGATCACGATGGCTTTCGGGCTCTCCAACGAACGACGCGGGTAGGAACACGGGTACTGACGCCACGGGTAGGCACCGAGAATCCTGGCGACCCGTCTCGTGCGTCTGAGCGCCAGGGCGGCGACGAACACGCATGGCGGGTAGACGATCACATTGATCACGAGGAACCCGATCAACTTGGACGGTGACTGCGCAGTGGCCATCCAGGCGGAGGCCAGCCCAAGCGTCAGAACCCCGACCATCCACAATCGGCGCTTCAGGACGAGACGCCGATAGGCCTCAGCGCTCGGTGGGTGATCCAGAGCTACCTGGGTGCGGGGCAGCAGTTCACGTTCCGGTTTCACGAAAACAGCTCCAAAATGCGGGACGGTCGATGCTCGCGTCCGGTGGGTTGTGTCACTTCGGGCGGTTCGACGAAGCTCATGGTCATTGCAATGGCTTCCAGGATCGAGGTGTAAGCCTCTGCGTGGTGCGTTGCGGCACTCGTGAGGTCGGCCACCGCGATGTGCTCACCCGTCGGACATGGCACGGTGAGCCGCCCTTGGAAGACATCGCCTGGTGGCGCCGTGATATCCCGCTGAACCAGCAACTCCGGCTCGGGGGCAGTTAGCGTGCCTGCCACCAGAGCTGCTTTCAGGCCACTCGGTAACTCCAGGAACCGACCCGAGACCGTGGCCCAGCCTGGGGATTCCGCAAACGCGACCGCGCACTGCGCAGCAGCGATCGATGCCGGCCGTGCAGTGACTCCGGTCATCGACAGAGTGAAGAACGAGATATTGGCCGCGCCATCGTTCTCAGGGTGGACCCCGAGGGAGGCGTACAGACATTCCGTGTCGCGAATAGCGGTGAGGAGGTCTGCCACGACGTTTGTGTCCTGAAGTGCGCGGTCGAGCTCGGGTGAGTCACCCAAGGCGGGTGTCAGGAGGGTCGACGCGACCTGCTTCAGTTCGTCCACGTCGATGTCGTCAAGTGAATAGAACCCCGGTGGCAGTCGGAACCACATGGGAGGTAGGGGTGTTGGCATCGCATCGCCTCAAGGTCGTGTCTAGCGGGTGAGTGATGCCCACGCTTGGGCAGCCTTTGCCGCGGAACTCGGGCCGTCGTCAACAATCGCTCGTGTTCCATCGACGGCAGTTGCCCCCTCGGCAAGGGTCTCGTTGTCGCCCCACGGTCCGTAGTGGCTGGCCGCTGTGGCAGCACCTGCTGAAGGCAGGCCGTACTTGACCGACGTCTGCACCGACTCCGGGGTTCTCTGCAAAGCCCAGGTGGTGAGCGGGTTTTCCACCTGACGCATCTCGTCCATGGCCGACCAGGCTCCGCTGCCGAAGCCCCGGGAACCGGCCTGTGCGACGGCCAACGAACTGGAATCGACAACGGCACTGGCGGCGTGAGCAGCTGCCGAAGCGGACTTGGCTCCGTGGGCGATCGACGCCACGCCGGGCACTGATCCCAGGGCGTCACCCGTCAGAGTGACCGCGCTGTCCCAGAAGTCGGCGTCGTACTGTCCCTTGGTGAAGCCGTCCTTCAACGACGTGCGGACCTTCGGGTCGGCGACGTGAAGAGTGAGCGCGCCGATGCTTGCGGCAGTAGCCACGAGCAGCAATGCCAGACCTACTGGACCGCAGAAGGGCCCGATCACCAGAGCGAAGAAGCCGGCAACAGCCGATACATCGGACAGGACGTCACCCAGATCCTCGTCCACCCACTTCAGGAACCGGTCCATCACCCCCGGCTCCTTCGGCGCAAGCTTCACCGTCGCCTCGTTCAACCCCTTCGCGATCCGCCCCGCCTCCGCCCCATGCGCCTCCTCCAGCTCCCGCGCCAGCTTCCGTACCGACGCAAGCGCCTCCCGCGCCTTCGTCACCGACTCCGCCGCCGCCCGCAGTTCCGGTTCCGGCGTCGACGCGGCCGCCCGCAGCAGGTCGTGGTGCGCCTCCGCCTTTGTGATCGCCGCTGTGTCCAGCTTCGCCTGGGTGTCGTAACGGCGGGCCGTCGCCTGGTAGCTCACCAGGTCGTCGTGCCAGCGGCCCAGCTGTTTCGCCGCCTTCGAGACCGACCGGTGGGCGTTCTTCAAGTACTTCGGCAGTTCACCGTCGATCGCGGCCCGGAACGCGTCCGCCGCCTCGCCGTGCCAGAACGAGCTCTGGCCGAGCAGCTCGGTGACCAGGCGGTACGCCGTACCCAGTGCCTCCGCCGAGGAGTTGAGTTTCGTCTGGAGCGTGGAGACCGCCGACGGGTTCCCCGGTACCGGGTTCCAGCCCAGGTGCGGGTAGTCAGGCGCGGGGGTCACCGACGTACACCGCCTTGAAGGCCGCCGCGATCGCCCGGTTCACCTGGACGTAGCCCTGGTGGCTGAGCCGCACACCGTCGTTGACGGACCTGATCCGCCCGTTCAGCTGCTCCGCGCCGTACTTCCAGCGCCGCTGGAACCCGTCGCACGCCTCGTCGAGTTCCTTGGTGCCCAACTGGTCCGCCCGTACATGCTCCAGTGCCCCTCGCGCCTCGGCGAGTGACGTCAGCGAGCGGTCCAGGGCACGGGAGAACCGGCCCAACTGGTCGGTGTCCACTTGAAGATCACGATCCATGGCCGACCACCTTGGCAGATCATCGCCCGAATCGGATAAACCGTGTCACTCCGACAGGTGGTGCGACACGGAGCACGGGCGGCGCGCAGGCGGCGTGCCTGAATCGGCCGTGCGCGCCGGTGCGCCCCCTGCAGCCCCACGACGCGAACACCCCTGTTGCCCCTCCCTCTGTTGACCGCTCGAACACGAACCCCCGCGGCGGCCTCACCGGCCATGACAGCCCCACGGCGACGACTCTCAAACCTCGGGCTGGTGACGATTCTGAAAAAATGTTCGGGATCTCTTGAGTTGAATCTCCGCCGTCTCCGTATCTGACGGCGTTGCGCTCCGATTTCCGCTCGGGCGCGGGTGAGGGCACGGACCGATTCGGCCGAGTGGCAGCCGGTCCCCGGCGTATGAGCACCAGAAAGGGACGGACTTGTGAGGAACAGACAGAGACACAAGCGGTCCAGATGGATCGGCGTCACGGTCGCCGGTGTGGCAGCACTCGCCGTGGGCGCCGGGGCTGTGCTGATGACCAACAACAGCGCGTCGGCGTCGCGGGAGTCCGCGAGCCGGCAGGCAGCCGCGCAGGCGACGATGACGCTCGACTGTCCCGATGTCTCTGCCCGTCTGACGGACGTGCCGCAGCAGGCGCGACCCGCCGTGGACACCGAGCTCGCCAAGCTGGACACCCAGGTCGCTGACGCCTACGGGCAGCTCGCCACCGGCGCGAAGACGGACACCGAGTGGGTGCGCACCAGCGTGCTGGACCCGCTGTCCACCGAGCGGCGTCAGTCGCTCGACCGCATCGGCGCCGAGATCGCCAAGGTCTCCCAGCGGCCCGCCGGCCTGGACTCGCTGGCGGCGTGCACGGTACGCAAGGAAGACGCGGCCCCGGCCGTCGCGGCCGCGAACGGCACGGCGGCCCCGAGCGCTCCCGCGGCGGGCGGCCAGGCGCAGAACGCCCCCAGCCGTGCGGACTTCGTGGACATCCGCAAGGTGCGGCCCAACGTCGTCAAGCCGCGTCAGAAGGCCAACGCCTCCAAGGGCACCTTCACCTCGCGCTGCGGGCGCAACGAGAACAAGCACTTCAACCCCGACAACGTCATCGTGGCACCGGGTGTGAGCAACGGCGCCCACCACATGCACGACTACGTCGGCAACCTCGAGACCGACGCGTTCTCGACCAACGACGACCTCGCCGCGGCCGGGACTACCTGCACCAACGGCGACCGCTCCACCCACTACTGGCCCGTCCTGCGCCTGCGGAACGGCAAGAACGAGGCCGACGCGAACCTGCCGGGCGGAGGCCAGGACGGCAATGTCGGCCGCATCCTCCAACCCGCATCCGTGCAGCTGACCTTCCGCGGCAGCCCGGTCGGCAAGGTCGCCGAGATGCCCATCTTCCTGCGCATCATCACCGGTGACGCCAAGGCCTTCGTCAACGGAACGGCCAACGCCAACGCCTCCTGGAGCTGCACCGGCTTCGAGAACCGGCAGCTGAAGGACAAGTACCCGCTGTGCCCCAGGGGCAGCAACGTCGTGCGGACGTTCAACTTCCAGAGCTGCTGGGACGGCGCGAACATCGACAGCGCCAACCACCGCACCCATGTGGCCTTCGCCCAGGCCAACGGCGCGTGCCCGCAGGGCTTCCGGGCAATTCCGCAGCTCGTGCAGAGGATCACCTACAAGGTGGCGCCCGGATCCGTCTTCGCGGTCGACAGCTTCCCCGAGCAACTGCACAAGCCGGTCACGGACCACGGCGACTTCATCAACGTGATGTCCACGTCGCTGATGAAGAAGGCGGTGAGCTGCATCAACGGCGGCCGCAGGTGCGGCTGAGCAACTGAAGCGTGGTGCCGCGGCGACTCGGGGAGGGCCCGCCGCGGCACCGCTGTTCGTACGGCCGGAGGCACGGCCACGCCCGGACACCCCGGGCCAGGTGCGCCCGCGCCTTGCGCAAGCCGCGCCGCCGTCCGGTTCGCCGATGTGGGGGACGCCGTACTCGGATGCGTCACCGCTCACGCATGCGGCCCGGCCGGGCCGCACGCCACAGGTTCGTGGGCGCGGCCCCGCCGGCGTCGAACAACGGAGTCAGCCCGCGGCGCGCGCCGCCATGCGTGCCTTGCGGGCCGCGAGCTTCTCGTCGAACTTCGACGCCTCGGCGTCCAGCCCGCCCATGTACAGCCCGAGCTCCTCCTGCGCCTTGAGACCCTCCGGGCCCAGCCCGTCGATCTCCAGCACCTTCAGGAAGCGCAGCACCGGCTGCAACACGTCGTCGTGGTGGATGCGCATGTTGTAGATCTCGCCGATCGCCATCTGCGCGGCGGCACGCTCGAAGCCGGGCATGCCATGACCGGGCATCCGGAAGTCGACGACCACGTCGCGCACGGACTGCATGGTGAGGTCCGGGGCGATCTCGAAGGCCGCCCCCAGCAGATTCCGGTAGAAGACCATGTGCAGGTTCTCGTCGGTCGCGATCCGGGCCAGCATGCGGTCGCAGACGGGGTCACCCGACTGGTGGCCGGTGTTGCGGTGGGAGACGCGGGTGGCGAGCTCCTGGAAGGCGACGTACGCCACGGAGTGCAGCATGGAGTGCCGGTTGTCGGACTCGAAGCCCTCCGACATGTGGGCCATGCGGAACTGCTCGAGCTTGTCGGGATCCACGGCGCGGGAGGTGAGCAGGTAGTCGCGCATCACGATGCCGTGCCGGCCTTCTTCCGCGGTCCAGCGGTGCACCCAGGTGCCCCAGGCTCCGTCGCGGCCGAAGAGGCTGGCGATCTCGTGGTGGTAGCTGGGCAGGTTGTCCTCGGTCAGGAGATTGACCACGAGAGCCGTCTTCCCGATGTCGGTGACCTTCGACTGGCTCGGCTCCCAGGCCTCGCCGTCCTCGAAGAGACCGGGAAAGTTCCGGCCGTCACCGAAGGGGACGTACTCGTGCGGCATCCAGTCCTTGGCAACCTTGAGATGGCGGTTGAGTTCCTGCTCCACCACCTCTTCCAGCGCGTACAGCAGCCGGGCGTCGGTCCACGCGTCCGAGCTGCCGAGTTGGGGAGAGGTGATTGACACGGGTGCTCCAGGGGGGACGGGAGAGTTACTTACGTATTCGTAGGTTACGAAACCGTAGGTTAAGGCGCTGTAAGCCGTTGGGCCAAGCCCGCTCCCGGAATGTCCGGTTACATTTGGTTATGCATGCAGGTCGCGGAGACGTACCGAGAGGCAGGTCACGCAGCCTTCGAGCTTTTCGAACTCGCTGATTTCGACCGGGACCGGCTCGTAGCCGAGATCCGCGAACAATTCGGCCGACTTCGGGGCGCTCGCCGCCATCAGCAGCCTGCCGCCGCCGAGCAGCACGACGTGCGCCCCGGACTCCTCCGGGACGGGGAGATGACGGGGGAAGACGGACGGGGTCTCGACCAGCGGCGGGTAGCCGATGACCGTGGCGTCGGGCAGGGCCGTCACGGCCGACTTCAGGTGCAGCACCTTGCTGATCGGCACGGCGACAACTCGCGCCCCCAGCGGCTCGAAGACCTGCCGCAGCTGCGCCACCCCGGCCGCGTTCGTCCGGCCGCCGCAGCCGACGTAGATCGTGTCCCCGACCTTGAGCACATCGCCGCCCTCCAGGGTGCCGGGCTCCCACACCCAGTTCACCGAGCAGCCGAGCCGCGCCAGCGACTCCTCGACAGCGGCCGTCTCTGGCCTGCGCGACTCGGCGCCGGGGCGGGCGATCAGGGCGACATTGCGGAAGACGACGACGGTGTCCTCGACGAACACGCCGTCCGGACAGTCGTCGGCGGGCTCGGTCTCGACGGTCTCCCAGCCGTGCTCGCGCAACGTCTCGGCGTAGGTCTGCCACTGTTCGAGCGCCAGCGCGGCGTCGACGGGCGTGCGCTCGATGTGGGTGACCAGCCCCTCCGCGAGACGCGGGCTGGGGCGGCGGATCAGGGCTTTCCTGCTGGGCACGGGCGAATCTCCCGGGAGGCTCGAGGCTGGTGGCGCCCATCATGACCCGTGGTGCGGGGGCCATGGAATCCCTGGTTGCAGGCTTGTGAGCGGTGGGGAGGGGACCGGTGGGCGCCGAATCCGGCCCGTCCGGCTTCCCGTCCGGTGCCGTCCGGGTCTCTTGTCGGCACCGTCAAAAGGAGTTGGGGCCGAGTGGGAACGGGGCCCACGCTTCTGGGCACCTGGAGTTCGTAGCTGCGGTCCAGCCCCCGGTTGTCGACCGGGACGTCGCGGGTTCGAGTCCCGCCGTACACCCATCCCGGACCCCCGGCGGCGTATCCGGCCGGGCGGCCGCAGGGTGTGCCGGCCCCGGTTCGCCCGCGACTGAGGCAGAGGCGTCTGCGCAACGCCCTTCGCTGACTCCGAACTCGTCGCCCCAGCGGGGCCGTACGGCAGTCTTCGCGAGTCTTCGCAGGTGGGGGCCACACCGCGCAGCAGCCGACTGCGCGCCGCGCGGGCGTGTCGATCCCGCTACTCCGCTCGCCCGCGTCCGGCGCGCGCCCTCGGCGCGGGAGTGCCAGCGTGGTCGCAGAAGCCGCCACGCCGGACGCCCTGGTGCGGCAGGCGGGCAGGCGGGCAAGCAAGCAGGCATGCCGGCGGGACAGGAACGGAGTGACGGTCATGGCACGCGCGATCTGGACCGGTGTCATCACCTTCGGGCTGGTCAGCGTGCCCGTCGGACTCTTCACCGCGATCGAGGACCACACGGTCCACTTCCACCAGCTCCAGCGCGGCACCGCCGACCGCATTCGCAACAAGCGGGTCAACGAACGGACCGGCAAGGAGGTGGCGGCCGAGGACATCGTCAAGGGGTACGAGCTCACCGAGGGCGAGTACATCGTCGTGGAGCCCGACGAACTGGACCAGATCGCGCCCGGCCGCTCCCAGACCATCGACATCAGCGACTTCGTCGACCTGGCCGACATCGAGCCGGTGTACTTCGACCGCACGTACTACGTCGCCCCGCGCGGCAAGGAGTACGCCAAGGTGTACGGGCTTTTGCAGACAGCGCTGGCGCAGTCCGACAAGGCCGGGATCGCCACCTTCGTGATGCGCAACAAGCAGTATCTGACCGCGCTGCGCGCGGAGGACAAGATCCTGGTGCTCCAGACCCTTCACTGGGCCGACGAGGTCCGCGACCCGGGCAAGGAACTGCCCGACCTGCCCTCCGACCGTACGGGCAAGGGCAAGGAGCTGGAGATGGCGACCCAGCTGATCGGCACCCTCAGCAGCCCGTGGGATCCCACCCGGTATGCCGACACCTACCAGGAGAAGGTACGCGAGCTGGTGCAGGCGAAGGCCGACGACCAGGAGATCGATCTCGCCGAGGAGGCGCCCGAGGCCACCAACGTCGTCGATCTGATGTCGGTCCTGCAGGGCAGCATCGACCAGGCGGGCGGCGCTCGGGGCAAGAAGGGGTCCTCCGCATCACGACGGAAGACCTCCACCGGCCGCGAGGGGGCGCGCAGACCGGCCGCGAAGAAGAGCGCCGGCAAGCAGGATCGTGCACAGGCAGGCGGGGGAAAGGGGGAGCTGCGGGAGCTGAGCAAGGGGGAGTTGTACCAGCGGGCCACCGAGTGGGGAATCGCCGGCCGCTCCAAGATGACCCGGGAGCAACTGGTCGACGCCCTCGCCCAGGCGGGGCGCCGGAAGGGCGCCGCCTGAGCACGGTCATGCTGCCCCGTGCTCAGTGCCTGGGCGAACGGCCGCAGGGACGACCTGGACGCGCTACGACGCCCCTGCTACAGCGGGTTCATGCCCATCTCGTCGGGGCCCTTGCCGCCCGTGCGCTTGCTCTCTTCCGTCAGACGGTCGGCCTTCTCCATGAGGCGCTTGCGCTCCTCAGGGTCGGTGGCCCGCTCGGCGGCGTCCTTCAGCTCCTGGGCCTTCGCGCGCATCTGCTGGGCGGGGCCGCCGGATTCACTCGCACTCGACATGATCACTCCAGGGACTCGGGGGAGCGGACCACCTCAGCGAAGCAGCAGCCGAACCCGATCGCATCCCGAAGCTTCACGCATCGTGACGACGCCTGCGCCCCCCGGGCCTCGACGGTCTAGACGGCTGTCGTGAAGGCCGTGTCCTCGGCGGCGCCGGTGCGGGCCTGCACGATCAGGCCGTCATTGCCGTTCATTTCGAGCATGCGGCGCACCGCGACGCTCGCGGCGCGAACCGTCATCGGCACGCCCAGGTCGCGTTGCGCTCGCAGGACGGCACTGAGGGCGGCACTGCTCTCCGCCGCGTCATCGAGGACGACCAGGAGGGATTCCGGCCGGTGTGAGCGGACGAGCATGCTGATGTCCTGGGCGAGCTGTGCTCGCCGTGCGATGCCCGGGTCCTCGTGCAGCGTGATGACCAGACGGGTACCCGTGAGGGCGTGGGACCACATGGAGACCCTCCGATTCGTGCACTGAAGATGTGTGTGCAGTGAATCTGCCCCGTCTTGCTTTGCAATATGCCGGACGTCTTCTGCTTGCGTTTCTTTCGGCCTAAGGCAGGCTGGCCAACGTTTCCCGGGAACGGGGTCTTCCGCTTTCAGGGCTGGGTACGGGCCTGCTCGGCGGCCTGGCCGGCGGCGGCGGCCTCGGTGGTGGCGCCGCGGGTGCTGAGTCGGCCGCCGCTGGACTCGAGGTGGGCGCGGACGAACCACTGGAAGAGTTCGAGGCCGCGCAGCTGCTCGATCAGCATGTCCTGGGTGACCGGGTCAGTTGTCTCGGTGGCCCGCATGGCCTCGCGGTGGTCCTCGATGACCGACGTGTAGACGAGGTCGAGGGCGCCGAGGTGCTCGATGGCCTCCGCCCGGCCGATCGAGTAGTCGTTCCACGTCCGTGCGTCGACCAGCGCACCGGGCGTGCCGTCGGGCTCGCCGCCGAGGGTGGAAATGCGCTCGGCCAGGTCGTCGGTCATCGCACGGACCTGCTCCACCTGGGGGTCGATCATTTCGTGCACGGCGATGAAGTGCGGACCGACGACGTTCCAGTGGATGTGCTTCAGCGTGAGGGCGAGATCGTTGAGCGAGTGCAGGCGCATCTGCAGCATCGAAATGATCTGGCTGCTGTCCTGCGTGGTCATTCCCGGCACGGTGTACGAGATGTCCGAAGGCTGTGGCGACACGGTGGTACTCCTCGCATGATCTGGGGCACTGCGGAGGTATTCAGGCAATCAGCTCCGATCGGATGCAGCGAGGCGACCGCACACCACCCGGTGCCGCCGTTCACCGCGGCGGAGCACGGGTGATCGCACCCCGGCGCCATCGACGGCCCGTCGGCCGGTCATGCGGTCGGTGGCGAGGTCCGAGGAGTCGGACTCGTCTGTTCGGAGGTCGCACGGCGCGCGCCGGGCGGATCGTCACACTCGTACGCCGTGGTCGGCCCTCAACTCCCCTGCTGCTCGGCCGTCGTGGGTCCGTTGCGGAGTTCGTCGGTGTGGCGCGTGACGCTGTCGACGCGGGCGGCCAGCTCGGGGTGGCCGGCGGCCAGGTGGGCGTGGGTGTCGGCCAGGGGCGCGATGAGGTTGGCGGCGTCGTTGTCCGCGAGGGCATCGGCGAGCCTTGCCAGGGGAGCGCGGGCCCGGGCCGGGAGATCGGTGAGAGCGGTGATCTGGCCGGCCAGCTGGCGCAGATCGGCGGCGTTGCCGCGGGCCCAGGCGGTGACGGTCCGGCCGGCGGCGCGGCGGTCGCGGGTGGCCTGTACCCGCTCTTCGCCGGTGCTGCCGGGGGACCCGGGGCGCACGCGCAGGTAGCGGCGTTCGGCGGCCTGACGGCTGGCGACGCCGAGGGGGTGGGCGAGGTCGGCCCAGCTGGCACCGGCCGCCCGGGCGGCTTCGATCAGGCCTGGTTCCCATCCGGCGAGTCGGTCCCGCAGCTCGCGCAGCAGGAGCAGGGTGGCCAGTGCCTGTTCGGGGCCGGCGGCCGGAGCGGGTTCGGAGTCCTGTCCTGTCGGCGGGGGAGCCTGGGCGGTGCGTACCGCCTCGTCGATGGTGCTCAGCGCCGCTGCGGCGGCGAGCAGGGATGTGGGGTCTTTGGCCTGGTCGGAGGCGGTCATGGGAGCCCTTTCCTTCGTTGTCACCCTTCTGACGACATCGTGCTTGTCATCGTTTCGATGACATGCTACAACGGTGGCAGGTGAAGCGCATTGGCAGTTACTGCCTGAACCGACTGGAGGTGTTTCGCGATGTTGATGCGCACCGATCCGTTCCGCGAGCTCGACCGGCTCACCCAGCAGCTCCTGGGCACACCCGGCACCTGGTCCCGGCCCTCGACCATGCCGATGGACGCCTACCGCGAAGGCGAGGAGTATGTGATCGCCCTCGACCTGCCCGGTGTCGGCAAGGACGCGATCGACATCGACGTCGAGCGCAACATGCTGACCGTGAAGGCGGAGCGCCGGCCGGTCGCCAAGGCCGACGATGTGCAGATGGAGCTCTCCGAGCGGCCTCTCGGTGTCTTCTCCCGTCAGCTCGTGCTGGCCGACACCCTCGACACCGAGCGCATCGCGGCCGACTACGAGTCGGGCGTCCTGACGCTGCGGATCCCGATCGCCGAGCGCGCCAAGCCCCGCAAGATCACCATCGGCGAGGAATCACCCCGGCAGATCAGCGGCTGAGCCGCCCTCCCGCCGCACGAGCCACGGAGGACGGGAACCCGATCTCCCCTCCTTCCCGTCCTCCGCGCGACGTGAGGCACACCGCCCGCGACCGGGGCCTCAGCTCCGTACCCGGCATGACCGCGGACGCCGCCGGCGAGCACCTCGACGGCCGCGTCGGCGGCACCCCTCACCGCGGCCCCGGACCCCACACAACTGCACATCACTCAGGATCAGAAAGGCAGCACTCCGATGTTCGTCCAGCCTGCACCGGCCTCCGACCCCCTGGGCATGACGTTCGACCAGATGCTGGAAAGGATCCGTTATGCAGGCGCGTACCCGACAAGCGAGCGTGCCGCGGAAGCCGTGCACGCCGTGATGACCGGCCTCGGCCGTCAGCTCACCGGCGAGGAACGGGTCGAACTCGCCGCTCGCCTCCCCATCGAGGCCGCGATCACCTTCACCGCCCAGATCCCCGCCGCCGAACCCCTCACCGGCTTCGGTTTCGTCAAGGAGGTCGCCGCCCGTGCCGGCGGAACCCCCGCAACCGCGCGGTGGGACACCGGCGCCGTACTTGCCACCGTGGCCGATCTGGCCGGCCCCGAGCTGCTCGATCGCATCCTGGCCCAGCTTCAGCCCGGTTATGCCCTCCTGTTCGGTCGCGCCGAACTCGTCCAGGCCGCCTGACGGTTGTGCCGCTCGGCACGGTGTGAGACCCCGGGACTCGCGGCAGAGTCCCGGGGTCTCGCGTTGGTGTCACTTTTTCGCCAATGTCATCGTGCGGACACGCGTCGGCGTGGCCTGCTGGACCCGTCGCGCGGTAATTGTGTCCATTGGCGGCGTAGACGAGTCCGATCGCTCAGCGGTGTCTCATCCCCGGGAACCGGAGCGGGATCGTTTCTGCAGGTCAAGACGTCCCTTTTCGGTATGCCGGTCCCGGATGTGATTACAACGGGTTCATGAGCGTGCACTAGGGTGGCGGCGCCTTTAACTGTCCAACCGTGTAGACGAGTTGACTGTTAGTCGGCGGCGTACCCGTGCACCCCACCCCCCGGGGTGATCGAGAGGACTCCCTTTGTCTGAATCCCCTACGTATGCAGCGCGCCCGGAATCCGGTCGGACGACCGCTGGGGGCTCGGCACGAAACAGGCACGGCAGGCGGCCGGCGCAGGAAGAGACCGCCGATCCTGCCGCCCGCTCCCGGGCGATACGCCTCGCTGTCCTTCCCGCGGCCCTCATATCCGTGCTCGCGGCCGCACTGGTCGTCTTCGTTCTCCGCGCACAATCCGGCACGGCCGACGCCGCCACCTGGGGCGTCCTCGTCACCGCCGGCGTTCTCGGCACCAGCGTCCTGATCGGCGCCGCGCGCGCCGCCTCCGCCGAAGCCCGGCGGAGAGCCGAACGCCACGCGTCCCTCCGCAGCTCCCTCGCCCCAGGCGTCAGCGATCTGCAGAACATGGTGCTCAGGCTGGAGCAGGGCGAGTTGGTGGAGCCACCGCTCTTCTCGCAGCCCGCCCCGCCCGCCGACGACCCGGTCAGCCGCCTTGCCCACGAGCTCACGATCAGCCTGCTTCAGGCCCAGGCGGCCATCGCGCACGCCGCGCAGTTCCCCCAGGCCACGGCCTCCCCCAATGAGGAGAGCATCGAGGTCTTCGTCAACCTCGCCCGCCGCCTGCAGTCCCTCGTCCACCGCCAGATCAGCATGCTCGACGAGCTGGAGAACGAGGTCGAGGACCCCGAACTCCTCAAGGGCCTCTTCCAGGTCGACCACCTGGCGACACGTATCCGCCGCCACGCCGAGAACGTCGCCGTCCTCGGCGGTTCGGTGTCGCGCCGCCAGTGGACCAAGCCGGTGACGATGATGGAGGTCCTGCGGTCCTCCATCGCCGAGGTCGAGCACTACTCCCGCGTCAAACTCGTCCCCCCGCTCGAAGGGACCCTGCGCGGCCACGCGGTCGCCGACGTCATCCACCTGCTGGCCGAACTCGTCGAGAACGCCACCGGGTTCTCCGACCCGAGCACCCAGGTACTGATGCGCGCCCAGCGGGTGACCGCCGGACTCGCCATCGAGGTCGAGGACCGCGGCCTCGGCATGTCCCAGCAGGAGCAGGACCGGATCAACTCCCTGCTCGCCCACCCCGACCGCATCGACATCAGCAAGCTGATCGCGGACGGCCGTATCGGCCTCTACGTGGTATCGGCGCTGGCCCGGCGGCACGGCATCGCCGTCCGGCTCCAGGGCAACATCTACGGCGGCATCCAGGCGATCCTCGTCCTGCCCACCGGCCTCCTCGGTGAGGAGTCGCTGGAGGCACCTCACCACGCGGCAGCCGCGGCACCCCGGTCCGTCGCGCCCGCCTCACCCCAGCGGCCCGCCGTGCAGGCCGGACCCGAGGCCCAGTACGCACCACCACCGCTGGACACCGCTCAGCCGATGACCCCGTCACCCTCACAGCCGATGCCGCCGGTGCACCACATGTCCGCACCGGCGCGCCAGCCGCAGCAGGCGCCTGAGCATCAGCAGCGCACGTCTGCACCCCGGCAGCCGACGCCTCAGTCCCAGCAGCAGTCGTCGCAGCACACACGGCCGGCCGAGCGGCCGGCACTTCGCGAGGCCGGGCCGTACGACCCACCGGCCCCGCAGGCCGGGCGCCCGCCGCTGCCGCAGCGCCGGGCCCAGGAGCATCTGGCACCGCAACTCCGGAACGCCCCCACCACACGCATGCGGGGGGACATGCCGGAGGGGGAGCACGATCCGGGGCTGATGGCTGCCTTCCAGCGGGGAGTAAGCCTCGCCGACGACGTATCCGACGAGACCCGCTGACAGCTCCTGCCAGCCGCATTTCCCGTACTCACCCCCGAGGAGAAAGAACGCCACCATGGTGAGCGACACGCGTACCGGTTCGAACCAGAATCTCGACTGGCTCCTCCAGGGGCTGGTCAAGAGAGTCCCGTACACCCGCAGCGCACTTCTGCTGTCGTCCGACGGTCTGACCAAGGCCGTCGACGGGCTCGGCACAGACGAAGCCGACCACATGGCCGCGCTGGCGTCCGGCATGTACTCCCTCGCCCGCAGCGCCGGTTCCCGCTTCGCGGGTGGCGCAGACGTACGCCAGGTGGTCGTGGAACTGGACACGGCGCTGCTCTTCGTCTCGGCGGCGGGCTCCGGGGCCTGCCTTGCCGTCCTCGCCGACAGCGAGGCGGATGCCGCCGTACTCGGCTACGAGATGGCCATGCTGGTCAAGAGTGTCCGCCCCTACTTCGCCACGCCTGCCAGAAACCAGGCACCTGGCGCGCCGCGCGCTGCGGGGCACTGAGGATGGCGGATGCGCAGGGCGGAGCGTGGCTCGACGACGAGGCCGGACGACTGGTCCGGCCCTACGCCGTCAGCAATGGCCGCACGCGCCCCACAGCGCACTTCGACCTTCTCACCCTCGTGATGGCGACCGGCACCCGTCCGAAGACGTACCTCGGCCCCGATTACGACCAGGTCCTCGCCCTGTGCGGGGGCCGGCCCATCTCGGTGGCCGAGGTGGCGGCCCATCTGCGGCTGCCGGCCGTCATCACCAAAGTCCTGCTGTCCGACCTCGTGACGCACCAGGCGCTCAGCACACGTGCGCCGCGGGCCATCGAGGCGGCCTCCCCTACCGACCGAAACCTCCTGGAGGCGGTGCTGCATGGCCTTCGCAAGCGGCTCTGACGATCCTTTCCCGACCGCACTGAAGATCCTCATCGCCGGAGGATTCGGGGTGGGCAAGACGACCTTCGTCGGAGCGGTCAGTGAGATCGCACCCCTGAGCACCGAGGAGCTGCTGACCCAGGTCAGCGCTCGCACGGACAGCCTGGTGGGCATCGAGGACAAGACCACCACCACGGTGGCGATGGACTTCGGGCGCATCACCCTGAGCGCGGACCACGTCCTGTACCTCTTCGGCACGCCGGGGCAGGAACGGTTCTGGTTCATGTGGGACGAGCTGTCCAACGGAGCACTGGGCGCGGTGGTGCTCGCCGACACCCGCAGACTCGACCAGTGCTTCTCGGCCGTCGACTTCTTCGAGCAGCGCGGCATCGGCTTCGTCGTCGCCGTCAACGAGTTCGACGGCGCGTACCACTACGAGCCCGCCGAGATCCGCGCCGCGCTCGACCTGAGGCCCGAGGTGCCTGTCGTGATGTGCGACGCCCGCCAGTGCAACTCCAGTACCGAGGTGCTGATCGCACTCGTCCAGCACCTGCTCGTCCCGGCTCCCGGCATGTCGCCCGCGGAGCCCACCCCGCTGCACTGACGCCCGCTCAGCGCTGTCGAATGGAGCCTGCATGTCCGCGCCTGTTCCCTACACGCAATACGACCCGACCGGCCAGATGCTGGTGACTCCCGAGGACCGGGACGCACCGGCCCGCGTGGCCCGGCTGCGTGAGCTCGGCATCGGAAGCGCCCCCGTGCCGGAGTTCGACGCGTTCGCCCGCAATCTGGCGCGCACGCTCGAAGCGCCGTACGCCATGGTCAACTTCATCGATGAGAACCGGCAGTACTTCGCCGGGCTCTACACTCCCGCGGACAGTCAGCCGGGAGTGGAGCTGGAGCCCCAACAGACCTCCACCAGCCGGGTCATGGCCCGCGATCACGGCTGGTGCCCGCACGTCGTCGTACGGCGCAAGGCTCTTGTGCTGGAGGACGTCTGCGACTATCCGCGGTTCGCGGGCAACCCCGTGGTGGACGAGATCGGCATCCGCTCGTATCTGGGCGCGCCGCTGATCGACTGGAACACGGGCATGGCCCTCGGCACGATCTGTGTGATCGACACGGACACCCGGCCCTGGGGACGGCAGGGCCTGGAGACCATCAAGTCGATGGCGCAGCAGATGGTGGAGAGGCTGCACCAGATAGAGGAGCGGGGTCAGGCCTGAGTGCCTCCGGGTGGCCGCCGCTCACTGCACGCGGCCCCTCGACCCATGACGGGAGCCTCGGACACGACGCTGTGTCCGTGGCTCCCCGTTCTTCTTCCGGGGGTTCTCACACCCCCCTCTCCCGGGGGTTCTCACACCCCGGGTTCTCTCATACGCGGACCGGCTCCAGCAGGTCCTCGTCCAGGTGATCCGGCGGACCGGTCCGCACCAGGTCGGCCAGACGCTCCGACCACTGCCCCTTGGCCGTACCGAGCGCGACCTCGCCCAGACGCAGGAGCTGGATGTCGGAGGTCCCGGCGGGTGCGTAGATGTGGTGGGCATCGCGCAGATAGCGCTCCACCGGGCGGTCGGTGAACAGGCCGCTCGCCGCATGGATCTCCATGGCGTCGCCGGCCGAATCGATGGCGGACTCGACATTGAGGTACTTGGCGTTCATCAACTCCGCGTCGCAGGGCTGACCTTGGTCCATGAGGTGAACAGCGTGATAAGCGGCGAGCCGGGCGGTCATCAGCCGGTGCTTCATACGGCCCAGCTTGATCTTGATGTTGTTGAGCTCGCCGAGGGCCGCGCCGTACCTTTCGCGTTCGATGCACAGCGCGGTCGTCTCCTCGAGGACGGCCTGGTGGATGCCGAGGGAGACCGCGGTCAGGTTGGGCCGGCCGTAGAGGACGCTGGAGGAGTACGCGACGGCCAGGCCCTGTCCTTCCCCGCCGAGCAGGTTCGCGGCCGGCACACGGCAGTCCTCGAAGATCATTTTTCCGAAACTGAATCCGTGCAGCCCCATGGCGGGCTGTTGTTCGGCGAGCGAGAACCCCGGGCGGTCCGCCTCGACGAGGAAGGCCGAGAGGCCCTTGGAGCCCTCACCGGTGCGGACGATCACGCCGTGCACGTCGCCGACGTGACTGTTCCCGACGAAGACCTTGTGGCCGTTGAGGATGTAGTCGTCACCGTCGCGTACGGCGGTACTGGTCATGCCGAGGACATGGCCGCCCGACTCCTCCTCGGTGGTCGCGATCGTGGGCAGGCAGTCGCCGGCCGCGATACGCGGCAGCCAGGCAGCCTTCTGGACATCGTTGCCATAGTGGATGATCTTGGCCGTACCCAGCTGGGATGCCTGCACCATGGCACCCATCGCCCCGCTGACCCGGGCCAGTTCCTCGATGATGATCGTCTTGGCGAGATGGCCGGCCCCCATGCCGCCGTAGGCCCGGTCGATGGTGACACCGATCCAGCCCTGCTGGGCGATCAGCCGGGACACGTCGTGCGCGACGCCCCGGGAGGCTTCCATCTCGGGTATGCGAGGCCGCACCTCGCGCTCGGCGAACTCACGCACCCGCTGCCGTAGATCCTCATGCCGTTGCTTGGTGAAGTACCGTTCCACGACCCCTCCTCCGCACTGCCTCCACGTCCGTTCGGATGCGGAGGTACGCCTTCGGGCAGTGGTTCTCCGCCTCCAGGCAGACCGTCTGTAGGATTGTCGTCTTGTCGATCCATCTCGGCCAAGATCGTCAGCACTCTTTGACTGAAACCCTCCGTCTTGAAAATCGATCGCAACTGTGCGATGGGCGCCATCACTTGGTCGCATCCGGTCACATGCGAAACATGCGTGCCGCGGGCGTTACCAGATGCCACTGACAATGCCACACGGCTGCCCACCAGGAACGCGCCTCCCTGGCGGGTTCGCCGCGGTGGCCCCCGCGCGAGGCGCGCGTTCGTCCCTCTGTGAGCGGGGTTCGCCGCCCTGTCAGCGGAGTTCAGCCAGAATCAGCGGGGCACGGATATACCGGGGCGCCCATGGGCATGCATCGACAATTGACCTGTGCGGCCGCCGTCGGCGGCCTACCGGCCGTACAGGAAGAACCTGGCCGGGACGAAGACCTCATGGCCCGTCGGGAAGCGGACGCGCACGCCTGCGGACGTCCAGGTGGTGGATTCGATCCCGTCCGCGCCCAGATCCGTGTCGACGCCCACCGGGTGCCCGTAGGACAGCCCGGGGTCCCGGCCGATGACCAGGCTGTAGGAGTGCCTGCCCGACAGGGTGTGCTCGTGCACCAGGCCCAGGTGGTGCGACGAACCGTCCGCGTAGGTCACCGACGAGGGGGCGCTGCTGCGGTGGACGACGTCGGACCGTGGCCACCACAGGACGGTGAGGAACACAGCGGTCAGGGCGACGCCCGCGGCGCCACCGAGCAGTGCCTGTACGGGGATGCCGCACGGTCGTCGTCGCGGCGCGGGCCGGCCGGGCTGGGCCGCCGTGTCAGCAGGTGGGCTGGGCACGGTGCGAGGTGAAGTGGGCGTTGGCGGCGGGCAGGCACAGCAGCGCGGCGGCGGCGATCGCCAGGACCTCGTGGCTGCGCTCCGCGGCGAGGGACACGTCGAACCCGCTCATGGTCGTGTCGTTCAGGAGCCAGAGGGCGCACAGAGCACCGGCGAGCGCGAGGGCGATGCGAGCCCACGGGCGTCCCGCCCGCATCCTGTACGCGCCGAGCAGCCACAGTCCGCTGAGCGCGACCAGCATGCCTCCGGACGCGCCGAGTTGCAGGAGCGCCTCGGACGGCCCCAGCTCCTCGCGGAGTTCTGCCCCGCGCGTCGGAGTTATGACGAACGAGCCCAGTACCCACCCGACGAGTTCGACGGCTGTCCCGGCCAACGTCAGCGCGTAGGCCACGCGCACCGGCTTCGGTGCCCAGCCGGCCGGGTCGAGCCCGGTGGTGACCATCCGTACTCCCTGTGCTGCTCGGTAGGCGTCGCTGCCCACAGTGACGCCTCGTGCCCCGTCAGACCCCGAATCAGGCCGACAGGTTCCATCGTGAAGATTCACCGGTGGGCCTTCGGACGGCGGAACGTGAACTCTGCGAGGCGGTCGTCGCCCGGGCGTAGGGGACCGCGGGGGGAGTCGGGGGCCGTTCTTGACCATGACGCGGCGGCAGGGTCTCTACTGAAAGCCATGCGGGAAAGCCGTGCGGATCGGAGCGATCACCGCATGGCGGGCGAACCCCTGGAAAGGAACCACGAAAGGAACCACGATGGACACCGCTACCGAGAAGAACCTGGCCCTGCTCCGCACGGCCTATCCGACGCTGGCGAGCAGAGATCTCGACGCGTGTGTGGAGCTGCTGGCGGAGAACTTCATCGCCAACCTCCCTGGGCTCCCTGACCCATTGTACGGCCGGGAGATCTGGCGGCTGGGCACCGAGGCCATGTGGGCGGGATTTCCGGACCTGCGGATCGATGTCGAGGACATGTTCGGAGCCGACGACAAGGTGGCCGTACGGGTCCACTTCCGTGGCACGCACCGGGGCACTTTCCAAGGGGTCGCGGCGACGGGCCGGCAGGTCGGTTTCCGGAGCATCGAGATCTACCGCATCGAGGGCGGCAGAATCGCGGAGGAGTGGGTCTCACCGGACATGATCGGCCTCATGCAGCAGATCTCGCCGGTGCCGGCCGACCACTGACCGGGATGTTCACACCCGACGGAGGCGTGCGGCGACGGCCCGGCCGTCGCCGCACGCGGACGGGGCGACTGGTCACCGAACCGACAGCGAAGCCGGTTGGTGAAACGAAAGCCCCTCACCGTCGAGTGACAGGCGGCTATGTCCAGATGGCGTCGACCCACTCCGGGTGGTCGATGAACGGGTTGCGGTTGCGCTGGATGCCGAAGACGGCTTCGTTGCGCTTCTGCTCGAACGCGTCCGGCGGGTCCTCGGTGTTCCACTGCTTGAGCACGGACAGCCGGCCGATGGCCGGCGCGGAGCCGTTGTTCACCTCGTCGTTCGGCTCCAGGTCCGGGGCGCCGTCCTCGCCGTCGTAACGGACGGCCATGTAGAGGATCATGCGGGCGACATCGCCCTTGACCTGATCACGCGGCTCGAACGAGTCGCCGTCGGCGAAGTTGCCGGGCGCCTCGGCGACCTCGTCGCCGCCGTTGTCGAAGTCCAGGTTCCCCCGCGTGCTGTTCACGGACACGTCCGTGGGCCGCAGATGGTGGATGTCGGTGCCCGGCCCGACGGCGGTACCGAAGTCACCGTGGGACTTCGCCCACACGTGCTCGCGGTTCCAGTTGTCGGGCCCGCTCCCGTTGGTGGTCTTGGCCTGGGAGCGGCCGGTGTAGAGGAGGATGACGTTCGCCGAGTCGGCGGGGTCCTCGTCGGTCTTCTTGAGCGCGTCCCAGACGTCGTCGTAGGAGAGCTTCGTCTGCTCGCTGATGATCGTGTGCAGAGCTGCTTTCAGCTCGGGGCCGCTCTTGCCGATGGCGCCCTCGTAGTAGGTGTCGTCGAGGGCCCCGACGGTGGTGCGCTCGTCGGGGGAGGTGCCGGGCTGACCGGCGAAGGCGACGGTGGGGACTGCGACGGCCGCTGCCGCCACGGCTATGACGGCGTGGCGCCACGGGCGCCGGCGGGTGAGACGGTGAGTGGACATGCGTGGGGGGAGTCCTCTCCGGTTCGGGCACCCCGCTTCGCGGGCCAACGCGGCGTGTGCGGCGGGGTGATGGGCGGTTGGCCCTCGGAGACTGGCACGGAGTCCCCGCCGGGAAGTGGACGCGATGCGGGTATCTCGTACCGAGACGGTGAACGGGGCACAGCCCTTCGCGGGCGTGCTCCGAGCCGCTCCCGGGAGGTGGTCTGCTCGGTTCCGCGACGCCGGAGGGCAGGCCGTCACCGTGACCTGACCAGTCGCTGGTCTGTTCGTGTCTCGTTGAACGAGGACCGACGGTTTCCCCCTGCACTCGCCGCCGCGATGGTGGTCCGGCTGGACTGCATTGGCAATGACGAAGTCGACTTCGAGCCCTACGAGTCCTTCCTGACTGCCGCCGAGACGACCGATTGGGTCAGAGCGTGGACCGGCAACGGCGGGTTGAACGGCGACGATTTCCGGATGTTCGGCCGGGACGGCACCGGCGGATCCGCCGCGTTCTGGCTGGTCCGCGCAGATCGGGAACTGGTCGAGCAGCCCGTTGTCTTCATGGGCTCCGAGGGAGAGACCGGTGTTGTCGCCCGCAACCTGGGTGCCTTCCTGTGGCTGTTGGCCGACGGGATCGGTCCCTGGGAGGCGGCCAACTCCTACGAACCCGAGCCCGGTGGTGGGACCCTGCCGGCGCATCGCGAACCGGCGGCCACAGCCGAGCAGTTCGCGCCGGATCACCGTGCGTCGGCGGCTGTGGTGATCGAGCAGGCCATACGGGAGTTCCCTGACTTCGACGACACCATGATGAAGCTCTGCCGCTGAGCCGGATCGCCTGAGACCCGGAACGCGCGGACCGGAGTGACGGGCACGTCGGCCAAGTCACCTCACCCGCCCCACCCGAACCCCCACACCCCGCACTCCACGGACACGGCACACACCACACGGAACCTGCATGGCTCATCGCGCTCATCCCGCTGGTGATCGGCGTGGTCTTCCTCGGCTTCGGCGTCCACGGACTCCGGCGAGCCCGGGTGCTGCGTAGCGCAGGCGTCACCGTCGAAGCGCGGATCGTCCGTCACGATGTCCGGCGATACGACGAAGGCGTCACGCTGTACCACCCGGTCGCGGCCTGGACGACCCCAGACGGGCGCCCGTGCGAGTACTCGTCCAGGTTCGGACGTGGCTCCGTCCGGCAGGCGGACTGCTTCCGTACAGGGACCCTCGTGTCCGTCCGATACGACCCGGCGGATCCCCGCCGATTCGTCATCGAGGGCTGGGACTCCACAGGCGTCGACCGGCTGTTCACCGTCGTGGGGACGGTGCTCATGGCGGGCACCCCGGCCGTGCTGCTCGTCCTCCTGCTCGCCCTCTGAGGCCTCGACGTCGCCCGCTGCGGCACACCGGCGACAACGACCCGTGGGCCGGACAACCTCTGTCCGGCCCACGGGTCGTCACCGCAAGCGCGTCCGGCGCGTCACGCCGTCGGGAACGCTCCCTCCCGTACGTCGTCCGGCCCGATGTCCCGCAGTTCGCCGTCCAGCAGCAGCCAGCGCGTGATGCCGATCGACTCCAGGAACGTCACGTCGTGGCTCGCCACGATCAGTGCTCCCTCGTACGCCTCCAGCGCCGCCGTCAGTTTGCGCACGCTCGCCATGTCGAGATTGTTCGTCGGCTCGTCGAGCATCAGCAGCTGCGGTGCCGGCTCCGCCAGCAGCAGCGCGGCGAGCGCGGCCCGGAACCGTTCACCGCCCGAGAGCGTGCCCGCCGGCTGGTCGGCCCGTGCGCCCTTGAACAGGAAGCGCGCCAGCCGTGCCCGGATGCGGTTGTCGGTCGCCTCCGGTGCGAACCGGGCCACGTTCTCGACCACGCTGAGAGCGTCGTCGAGTACGTCGAGCCGCTGCGGCAGAAAACGCAGCGGCACCGCGGTCACCGCTTCGCCCGCGACCGGCTCCAGTTCACCGGTGATCGTGCGCAGCAGCGTCGTCTTGCCCGCGCCGTTGCGGCCGATCAGGGCGATCCGTTCCGGGCCGCGTACCTCGAACTCTCCCTTCACCTCGGCTCCGTAGCGCAGCCGCAGCTCGCTCAGCCGCAGGACCTCGCGGCCCGGGTGGACCTTGGTGGAGGGCAACTCGATACGGATCTCGTCGTCGTCCCGGACCGCGAGCGCCGCCTCGTCGAGCCGTTCTTTCGCCTCGGCGAGTTTCTCGGTGTGCATGATGCGGTGCTTGCCGGCCGAGACCTGGGCCTGACGTTTGCGCGCACCCATGACGATCTTGGGTTCGCGTTTGTTGTCCCACATCTTCTGGCCGTAGCGCTTGCGGCGGGCCAGTTTGACCTGGGCATCGGACAGTTCGCGCTTCTGGCGCTGCACATCCGCCTCGGCGACGCGCACCATGCGCTCGGCGGCCTCCTGCTCCACGGCGAGCGCCTCCTCGTACGCCGAGAAGTTGCCCCCGTACCAGACGACCTCCCCGTCACGAAGGTCGGCGACCTGGTCGACGAGCTCCAGCAGTTCGCGGTCGTGGCTCACCACGACCATCACCCCGGACCAGTTGGCGACCGCCTCGTACAGCCGGCGGCGCGCGTACAGGTCGAGGTTGTTCGTCGGCTCGTCGAGCAGCAGGATGTCCGGCCCGGCCAGCAGCAGCGCGGCGAGCCGCAGGAGGACGGCCTCGCCGCCGGAGACCTCGCCGATCGTGCGGTCGAGTCCCACATGGCCGAGGCCCAGCTGATCGAGGGTCGCGCGCGCACGTTCCTCGACGTCCCAGGCGTCGCCGACCGCCTCGAAGTGGTGTTCACTCGGGTCACCGGCCTCGATGGCGTGCAGGGCGGCGCGGGTCCCGGCGATGCCGAGCACCTCGTCCACGCGCAGGTTCGTGCCGAGTGCGACGTTCTGCGGCAGATAGCCGACCTCGCCCACGGTGCGGACCGTGCCCTCCGTGGGAGTGAGCTCCCCGGTGACGAGTTTCAGCAGCGTCGATTTCCCCGATCCGTTGACGCCGATGAGTCCGGTACGGCCGGGTCCCACGGCGAGCTGGAAGTCGTCGAGGACACCGGTGCCGTCGGGCCAGGCGAAGGCGAGGGCGGTGCAGGTGATGTGGGTGGAAGCGGTAGACATGAGGCGTCTCCCTGTTGCGTGGAAGGGTTCGGGGCAACGGGTGGGGACACCGAGATGTGGGCGACGGCCGCCGGCGGGGCACAAGAGGTGATGTAGAAGTCCCGGCCGGGGGAGAAACGGCTCGTATGCCGAGGTCGCACGCACTGCGCACGCCGCAGTGACTGCAGCTGTGACGCACGGTGTCTCAAGACCTCAGACGAGCAACGTCCTTCTCCGATCGACGACGACAGGACCGTTGTACACCGTAAGAGCGCGCCCAGAACCTGTCAACGGAATTACGTGACCAGGGCCTGTCCGCGCGACGTACCAGGAGGCACCAGCCCATGCCCGACGCATCGCTCTCGCTCGCCGCCCGGCTCTGTCTCCTCGCCTGGGACACCGAACGGATGAGGCTCACGGGCGTCTCCCAGCTCGCCCACCTCGTCCGGGCCGGGGCCCTCACCGAACTCGCCCAGCGGGGCGTGCTCGCCGACGACGAGGGGATCGCCCGGCCCGTCTCCGACGAACGCACCGGCGATCCGGCGCTCGACGACCTCCTGGAGCTGATCGAGGAGTCAAGGCCCCGCAAGTGGAAGAGCTGGGTGACCAACCATTCCAAGTACACCCTCGACGCCGTCCAGCGCCAGCTCGCAGGTACCGGTCATCTGCGCAAGGAGCCCGGACGGGGACTGTTCTCCAGAACGCGGTACCGCCTGGAGCGTCCCGATGTGGTGAAGGTGCTGCGCGCGGACGCGCGGGACGTCCTGACCGGTCCGGTCCCGGTGGACCAGGTCTCCGACCGGGACGCCGCGCTGGTCGCGCTGGCCGCCGCGGCCGAGCTGCGGACCCTGGCGACCGGCAGGGAACGCCGGCAGTACAAGGAACGCATCGAAGCCCTCACCGTGCGCAGCGGCGTGGCGGCGCCGGCCCTGAAGAAGGTGATCGACGAGGTACGGACCGCGGTCGTCGTGGTCGCGGCGACGACGGCGGCCACCGCCGGCAGCAGCTGACAGCGCGCGCGGCCGGAGCCGGACGTCGATGTCGGAAAGCCGCCGGACAGACGCCGGCGTCCGGTGATTGGCTCCACGCATGACGACCTCCATCGAACGCGCCCGCCGTTTCCGTTCGCTGCACACCGCCGACCGCCCTCTCGTGCTGCCCAACGCCTGGGACACCGCGAGCGCTCGCGTCATCGCCGAGGCCGGTGCCGAGGCGATCGCCACCACGAGCGCCGGCGTCGCATGGGCCCTCGGCGCGGCGGACGGCGACCGGCTGGACCGCGGTGCCGCGCTGGAGCACCTCGGCCGTATCGTCGCGGCCGTCGACGTGCCGGTGACCGCGGACATCGAGGGCGGTTACGCGCAGAGCGCGGACGGCGTCGCCGGCACCGTCCGCGCGGTGCTCGCCGCGGGCGCCGTCGGCATCAACATCGAGGACGGTCCGCGCCCGGCCGAGGAGCATCTGCGCCGGATCGCCGCGGCCCGGGCCACGGCGGACGCGGAAGGCGTCCCGCTGTTCGTCAACGCCCGTACGGACGTGTTCCTGGCGGGCATCGGTCCCGAGGCGGGACGGCTGGAGGAGACGCTGAAGCGGGCCGCCGCCTGCGTCGCCGCCGGTGCGGACGGGATCTTCGTGCCGGGTGTCACCGACGCGGACACCGTGGCGGCCCTGGCGCGGGGGATCGATGCCCCGCTGAACGTGATGACGGGCCCGGGAGCGCCGAGCACCGCGGAGTTCGCGCGGCTCGGGGTGGCGCGGATCAGCGCGGGCTCCTCGATCGCCCAGGCGGCCCACGCGCTCGTCCGCGACGCCGCCCGTGAACTGCTCACCGAGGGCACGTGTACGACGGTGGCGGACGGCTACGACTACGGCGAGCTCAACGCCCTGCTCGGTGAGGGGCGTTGAGGTCTGTCCCGTATACCCGGCGGATCAGCACGCGGCGTCGGATGCGGTGCTTCGCAAGGCGGAGGGTCCCCGTATCCCGCGCGCATCAAGGCGATCCGACAGCGCGGCGAGGTGCCGTAGCTGTCGTCGTGCGCCCCGCCGGGGTTGTGGACAGCCCTCAGACGAGCTCAGCTCGCGTCGCGCAGCAGCTCGACCAGATGGTGATCGAGGTCCAGATGGAGGTGCTCGCGCCCGGCGGGCACCAGTTGCTGGACGCGCTTGAGGAACCGGCGCAGCTCGCTCGTGCGGATGTGCACCATCGCCACACCCTCGGGGGCGTGGAACTCCACGACGGTGCGGTCGTAGCCGTACGGCCGCACCCGTACGTCCCCGAAACCCGCCGGCGCGTCGACGCCCGCCGCGAGGAGCTCGCGCGAGAACACCCAGGACACGTCGGTGCCTTCGAGGGTCGCCGTGGCGGGGAAGGCGATCCGTACGGCGAAGGGGTCACGGCGGTCGTAGAGCAGCGTCGCCGGGACGGATTCCATCCGGGGCGCCGAGGCGACCATACGTGCCTGCACGGCGTGTTCGATCACGATGGACAAGGCCTTCTCCTCGGTGCACGGCTCGCCGGCGTCTGCCTGACACCGGAAGAGACGGCAGAACGAGCCATTGCGTGCATCGGAACCATGAGTGACATGTGTCACCGCCCGCGCGCGGGAGACGGCACCCTGGACGGGGTGCGGTGGGTGGGCTAGCTTCCAGCGCCATGACGTCCATGGGGAAGACGAGACGAATGGTGTCGGTGGGGCTGTGCGCGGCGGCGGTTGCCGCAGCTCTGACGATCCCGGCGCAGGCGGCCCAGCACTCCGGGAGCGGGGTGTCGCCGCAGTGGAACCTCAAGCAGACCGGCACGGACGTACGGTTCCGGGGCCTGGCGGCCGTCAGCCGTGACACCGCATGGGTGGCGGGCTCCAAGGGCACCGTGCTGCGCACCGCGGACGGCGGCCGCAGCTGGCGCGACATCTCGCCCCCGGGAGCGGGGGAGCTGGAGTTCCGCGACATCGAGGCCTTCGACGCCCGCCGTGCCGTGGTGCTGGCGATCGGCGAAGGCGAGGCGTCCCGCGTCTTTCGCACCACGGACGGGGGAGCGACCTGGACCGAGTCCTTCCGCAACGCCGATCCGAAGGCCTTCTACGACTGCATCACCTTCTTCGACAGCCGGCACGGCCTCGCCATGAGCGATCCGGTGGACGGCAAGTACCGCATCCTGTCGACGGCCGACGGCGGCGCGTCCTGGAAGGTGCTGCCCAGCGCCGGGATGCCGGCCGCACTGCCCGGCGAAGCGGGCTTCGCAGCGAGCGGTCAGTGCCTCGTCAGCTCGGGTCCCCAGGACGTCTGGCTCGCCACCGGCGGCGGCGCCACGGCCCGTGTGCTGCACTCCTCCGACCGCGGTCTGCACTGGGCCGTCGCCGAGTCCACCATCCCGGCGGGCGATCCGGCTCGGGGGGTCTTCGCCCTCGCCTTCAGCGACCGCCGGCACGGTCTGGCGGTCGGCGGCGACTACCGCACCGACCAGCAGTCGCCCAAGGCGGCGGCGGTCAGCCGTGACGGCGGCCGCAGTTGGCAGCAGTCCACGACACCGCCGCCCGCCTACCGCTCAGGTGTCACCTGGCTGCCGCACAGCAGCCGCGCGGCGCTGGCCGTCGGCCCGACCGGCACCGACCTGACGGTGGACGGGGGCCGCCGCTGGCGCACCGTCGACACCGGTTCGTACGACACCGTCGACTGCACGAAGGACTTCGGCTGCTGGGCCTCGGGCGAGAAGGGCCGCGTCGCACGCCTGGAGTTCAACAGGACCGAGGCAGGGTCCGTCATCCGCTAGGGCCTGTCGTTCGGATCAGGTCGGGTCAGTGAGTGGAGCACGCCCACGCCCGCAGGGCGTAGGGGGAGGGTCTGTTGCGTGCGACCGTAAGGCGGAGGAGGGAACCGACGCGGTGGGGGTACCGCCCTCGCCCGAAGGGCTACGGGTGGGGGCACCTCCCGTGCCCGAAGGGCTACGGGGGCCCGTCGGCGACTGACCGCAACGCGGCGTGGGGGTACCTCCCGTGCCCGAAGGGCTACAGGGGAGTGCGTGCCAGGCACGCGAGCCCGGCAGATCCGAACGAGAGGCCCTGGGGCCGGCGTCGTACGGGACCGCACGCCCCGCACGTGTCGCGGGTGCCGTCCGGCCGATCGGCGCGAGCCCGCGACCGGCCGGACACTCCTAGAGCTGCTGCCGGTACGGCGCGAGTCCGGGCGCGGTCTTCGTCGCGATGAACTCGGTGATCCGGTACTCACACACTCCGCCGACCGTGAAGGGGTCGGCCGCCGCGACCTCCTCGATCCGCGCGCGGTCGTCCCCGACGGCCAGGATCACGCCGCCGTCACGCGGGTTCTTGCGGCCCGAGGCGATGAACACACCCTCTTCGTAGAGTGCGTCCAGCCAGGTCACATGCTCATCGAGCAGCGCGTCGACGCGCTCGATCGCAGCGGTGTAGGTCAATTCCAGTACGAACATGATCGACAGGCTAGCCCGTGGTGCGCCCTGCCGTTGCCGGGGCGGCCCGGCGTACCGGGGACGCCCGGCACGCCCGCGTTCCACTCGGGCATCCACCTCTCGGAGACCTCCGTGAACCAGGCAGCGGACATCGGGCAATAGTGAGTGCCCAGACCGCCGGCCGATACGGAGACCGTGTGACCAGCCCGCCCGACAGACATGACGAGGACGCCTCGCTGATAGCCCGGTCCCTGGATCGGCCCGAGGTTTTCGGCGAGCTGTACCACCGGCACGCCGCGGGCATCCACCGCTACGTCACCCGCCGTCTCGGTGACGACGCGGCCGACGACATCACGTCCGACACCTTCCTCATCGCGTTCCGTACGCGCACGCGCTATGACCTCACCCGTTCCAACGCCCTGCCCTGGCTCTACGGCATCGCGGCCAACCTCATCGGCCGCCGACGACGGTCCGAGGTACGGGCGTTGAAGGCCATGGCCCGTACCGGCCTCGACCCCGTCGCCGAGTCGTGGACGGACCGGTCCGACAGCCGCGTCAGCGGGCAGGCCGCACACCGGTCCCTGGCCGGCGCACTCGCCGGGCTGCCCGCGCGCGACCGCCATGTCCTCCTGCTGACCGCCTGGGCGGACCTCACCTACCAGGGGGTCGCCGAGGCACTGTCGATTCCGGTCGGGACCGTGCGGTCCCGGCTCAACCGCGCCCGGAAGAAGGTCCGTTCGGCTCTCGGCGGGAGCGATCCCACGTCCTACGAGGCAAGCCAGTCGCAGGAGGCGGCCACCCATGGATGAGATGCAGATGCTCGGTGAGTTCCGCGCCGACGCACCCGCCGCCGACCGCGCCCGCCTGGCTCCCGCCCACGACCGGCTCCTCGCCGAACAGGACAGGAAGCCCCGGTTCCGTGGCAACTGGAAACTCACGGCACTCGGCGCCGCCGCCGCTGTCGCGGCTGCCGCCGTGCTGTCGACACAGCTCGGTCCGGACCCCGCTCCGCCGCGCCCCCAGACCGAGACGCCGGCCGTGACCCAGCCCCGGGACGGTCAGTGGGTCTATCGCAAGGTCATCGAGTGGCAGGCGCCGTTGAACTTCGTCAACGACCTCAACCCGAGAACCGACGACAGGGCGGGGAGCCCCGCTGGCTGGACGCACGAAACGGAGAGCTGGACGCAGTACGGCAGCGGCAAGCTGATACGCACCCTGCCCGAGTCGAAGCAGATCGACCGGCACGGCATCACCACCGCCAACTGGGGCTCCCCCAAGGCGCTGCGCGGCAAGATCGCGAAACTGCCCGACGAACCTTCCGCGCTGTTCCGGGCGTTGAGCACGATCTTTCCCGTCGGTGACGGCGGTGCCGGGAAGCAGAGCCTGGTGGACAGCGCCAACTACCACCGCGTGATGCTGGCCTTCACGGAGGTCGACGACATTCCGCCGAAGGTTCGCGAGTCGCTGTTCCGCGCCCTCGGCACGCTCTCCGGCGTCACGGTCTCGAAGCAGCCGGTCGAGGACGCCGCGGGCCGGCCGGCCCTGGCGGTGTACGAGGCGCGTTCCGAGTACAACCTGCGCCAGGAGCTGCTGATCGACCCGAAGACCCATAGGTACCTGGGCGAACGCACCCTGTATGTGGCCGGCGGAAAGCTCGACGGCAAGGTGACCACGAAGGACACGTTGGTGAGGCGCTCGGCTCTGGTGGCGAACAAGGTGGTGGACAACCACAGTCTGCGTTCCTGAGCCGGGCGTTGCCGGATCGGGCGACGGCTCCGCGGGCGGCGCGAACGCCCCGCGGAGTCGGTGCCGTTCGCGGGGCGCGCACCCGGCGCCGGGTCGTAGGGTGGCCGCACCATGAAGATCATCGAGAAGCCTGCCGACTGGCCCGCCGACGAGGCGACCGCCATCGCCGTCCAGGACGAACTGCGGACCCGCGTGGTCCTGGACGAGCCGGGCCCGCCGCCCTCCTCCGGGCTGGTGACGGGCGTGGACGTGGCGTACGACGACGAGCGTGACGTCGTCGCGGCGGCGGCCGTCGTGCTGGACGCCGTGACGCTCGACGTCGTGGAGGAGGCCACCGCGGTCGGCCGGGTGGCCTTCCCCTACGTTCCCGGGCTGCTGGCCTTCCGCGAGATCCCCACCGTGATGGCCGCTCTGGCCTCCCTCACCCGCGACCCCGGCCTCGTCGTCTGCGACGGCTACGGTCGCGCACACCCTCGGCGCTTCGGGCTCGCCGCCCACCTCGGGGTGCTCACCGGGCTGCCGGTCATCGGAGTCGCCAAGAACCCCTTCGTCTTCACCCATGCCGAACTCGGGCCGCGCCGGGGCGATGTCGCCGCCCTCCTCGCGGACGACGGGGAGGAGGTGGGCCGTGCGCTGCGTACCCGGGACGGTGTGAAACCGGTCTACGTCTCGGTCGGCCACCGCACCGGCCTCGACAACGCGTGCGCGCACATCCTCGCCCTGACGCCGCGCTACCGGCTCCCGGAGAGCACCCGGCGTGCGGACCGCCTCTGCCGCCACGCACTCGCCGAGGCGATCGCGTAGGACCTACCCGGCGCCCGACGGCTCGACCCTCAGGTGCCCGACGGCCCGACCCCTTCCCGACGGCCCGACCCCCGGGTTTCCGACGGCCCGGACTCCGGGTTCCGACCGCCCGATTCCCGGGCTCACTCCGGCAGCCGGTCCGCCCCGCCCCCAGCGTGCCGCCGCCCCCCGGTCCTCAGCGTGCCGCGGCCACCCGGAAGCGGATCCCGGCAGCCTGGAGCCGACTCAGCAGCGCGTCGCCCATCGCGACAGCCGTGGTGACCTGCCCCGAGGTGTCCGGCAGGGTGTCGAAGACCAGGCACAGCGCCGACTCGGCGAAGATCTTCGCCGTCTCGTCGTAGCCCGGATCGCCGCCCGAGACCTCCGTGTAGACGGTGCGTCCGCCGCCCTCGCCGACGAAGCGCACCGAGAACCAGCTCTTCGCCCGGCGCTTCTCGTCAGGGCCCTCACCCGGCTTGATCCGTTCCGACAACCAGCGCCGGGCCGCGGGCAACTGGGCGAGCCCGACCAGGGCGCCGACCGCCGCGGCCCCGCCCGCGGCCATGGGCAGCGTCCTGACCGCCGCGTAGTGCCGGTAGCGGAAGTCCGGCCCGTAGCGGGCCAGCGCCCGCGCCGAACGGGCGACGATCTGGCCGTCGATCACCGGCAACGGCAGCGCCCAGGCCTGCGTCTCCCGGCTGAACCGCGGCCCGCCGAGCGGGGAGCGTGCCCGCCGTCCCATCAACCGCGGCTCGTGCAGCCGCCGTTCGTGCGCGGCCTTCGCCATTTGCCGGCCGCGGCCCATCGCGTTGAGCGCGGACGCGAACGTACCGCCGGAGAAGGCCGCGCTGGAGCGGACGAATCCGTCGACGTTCAGCGGTACGTCCTGCGGCAGCTGCTGGACCGTGTAGTACGCGCCCAGGTCGTGCGGCACGGAGTCGAAGCCGCAGCAGTGCACGAGCCGGGCCCCGGTCTCCCGGGCCCGCGCGTCGTGGCGGACGTACATCAGGTCCACGAACTCGGGCTCGCCCGTCAGGTCGATGTAGTCCGTCCCGGCCTCGGCGCACGCGGCGACCAGCGGCTCGCCGTACCAGAGGTAGGGGCCGACGGTCGTGGCCACCACCCGGGCGGACTCGGCGAGTTCGCGCAGCGCCTGCTCGTCGTCGGCCTGTGCCTCGATCAGGGGGAGGTCCGCGCAGCCCGGGTGGTTCTCGGCGAGGCGCTCGCGCAGCCGTTCGAGCCTGTGGCGGCTGCGGCCCGCGACCGCCCAGCGGCATCCCTCCGGCGCATGCGCCGCGAGGTACTGGGCGGTGAGCTCCCCGACGAATCCCGTGGCTCCGAAGAGCACGATGTCGTACGGGCGCTGCTCGCGACCGGTCGCGTCCTGCCTGTTCAATGGCCCCTCCGCCGTTGTCGTCGGTGGCTGAGGCTAGCGTGCGAACGCGCCCGGAAAAAGATGCGTTCCTCATCGGTAACATCCGGCCGCCCCGAGGTCAGGACGCGAAGTCAGCCGAATCTAAGCGCTTGCTCGGCCCAGACCCTTGTATCCGGTGGAACGCGTTCTTACCATCGCTGGTGTTACATCAGTTGTGTCACATCAGAGCAGGGGACTCCATGGCAGTGGCAGGGAACGGCCCGCTCACCGGAGTACGGGTGGTCGAGCTGGCGGGAATCGGCCCCGGCCCGTTCGCCGCCATGCTCCTGGCCGACCTGGGCGCCGATGTCGTACGGGTCGACCGGCCCGGCGGCGCGGGACTCGCGATCGACCCCGCGTCCGACCTCACCAACCGCAACAAGCGCTCCGTGCTGATCGACCTCAAGGCCGACGACGGGCCCGAGCAGGCACTCGCTCTCGTCGAGCGGGCCGACATCCTCATCGAGGGCTACCGTCCGGGCGTCGCCGAGCGCCTCGGAGTCGGGCCCGGGGAATGCCTGGCCCGCAACCCCCGGCTCGTCTACGGACGGATGACCGGCTGGGGCCAGGAGGGGCCGCTTGGGCAGCGGGCCGGACACGACATCGCCTACATCGCGATCACCGGCACCCTCGGCATGATCGGCAAGCCCGACGAGCCGCCCGCCGTCCCGGCCAACCTCGTCGGCGACTACGCGGGCGGCTCCCTGTATCTCGTCGTCGGTGTGCTCGCGGCACTCCAGCACGCCCGCACCGAGGGCGGCGGGGGCCAGGTCGTGGACGCGGCCATCGTCGACGGCTCCGCCCATCTCGCCACGATGATCCACGGCATGATGGCGGCCGGCGGCTGGCAGGACCGGCGGGGGGCGAATCTGCTCGACGGCGGCTGCCCCTTCTACGGCGCCTATGAGACGGCCGACGGCGAGTACATGGCGGTCGGAGCGCTGGAGCAGCAGTTCTACAACGAGTTCGTCGAGCTGCTCGGCATCAAGGACGAGGCCCCCGCCCGTAAGGACTTCGACCGCTGGGACGAGCTGCGCGCCGCCGTCGCCGCCCGCTTCAGAACCCGTACCCGCGCGGAGTGGACCGCCGTCTTCGAGGGCTCCGACGCCTGTGTGGCGCCGGTGCTCTCCCTGCGGGAAGCTCCCGCGCACCCGCATCTCGCCGCTCGCGGCACCTTCGTCGACCACGGCGGGGTGACCCAGCCGGCGCCCGCGCCGCGGTTCTCCGCCACCCCCGGTTCGGTGCGCACGGGTCCCGCCATGCCGGGAGCCGACACGGCCGCCGTGGCCCGTGACTGGGACCTGCCCGGCCTCGTCGAGCCCGCCAAGGAGGGCACCCTGTGAAGCGCCAGATCTTCACCGCGGACCATGAAGCGTTCCGCGAGACCGTCCGCACCTTCCTCGCCAAGGAAGTCCTGCCGCACTACGAGCAGTGGGAGAAGGACGGCATCGTCAGCCGGGAGGCCTGGCTCGCCGCGGGCCGGCAGGGGCTGCTCGGCCTCGCCGTTGCCGAGGAGTACGGAGGCGGCGGGAACCCGGACTTCCGCTACAGCGCCGTTCTCGCCGAGGAGTTCACCCGCGCCGGCGCCGCTGGGCTCGCGCTCGGACTGCACAACGACATCATCGGTCCGTATCTCACGGGACTCGCCACCGAGGAGCAGAAGCGGCGCTGGCTGCCGGGCTTCTGCAGCGGCGAGATCGTCACCGCCATCGCGATGACCGAACCGGGTGCCGGGTCCGACCTCCAGGGCATCCGTACGACGGCCGAGGACCGCGGCGACCACTGGATACTCAACGGCTCCAAGACCTTCATCTCCAACGGGATCCTCGCCGACCTCGTCGTCGTCGTGGCGAAGACGACGCCCGAGGGCGGTGCCAAGGGCCTGTCGCTGCTGGTCGTCGAGCGCGGGGCGGAGGGCTTCGAGCGCGGCCGCAACCTCGACAAGATCGGCCAGAAGTCCCAGGACACGGCCGAGTTGTTCTTCCACGACGTACGCGTTCCCAAGGAGAACCTCCTCGGTGAGCGGGACGGCGCCTTCATCCATCTGATGACCAACCTCGCCCAGGAGCGCATGGGCATCGCGGTCGCCGGTATCGCCGCCGCCGAGTACCTGTTGGAGATCACCACCCAGTACGTCAAGGAGCGGGAGGCCTTCGGGCGGCCACTGTCCCGGCTCCAGCACGTCCGCTTCGAAATCGCCGAGATGGCCACCGAGTGCGCCGTCACCCGCGCGTTCCTCGACCGCTGCATCGTCGATCACGCGAACGGCGAGCTCGACGCCGTTCATGCCTCGATGGCCAAGTGGTGGGCCACCGAGCTGCAGAAGCGCGTCGCCGACCGCTGTCTGCAACTGCACGGCGGCTACGGCTACATGACCGAGTACCGCGTGGCCAAGGCCTTCACCGACGGCCGTATCCAGACCATCTACGGCGGTACGACCGAGATCATGAAGGAGATCATCGGTCGCTCCCTGCTCGCCTGACCCGACCTTCATCACCCTCGAAAGGCTGCTGTCTTGAGTACCGAAGCGTATGTCTACGACGCGATCCGCACGCCTCGCGGCCGCGGCAAGGCCACCGGCGCCCTGCACGGCACCAAGCCGATCGACCTCGTCGTCGGCCTGATCCACGAAATCCGCGACCGCTTCCCCGGACTCGACCCGGCGGCCGTCGACGACATCGTGCTCGGCGTCGTCGGCCCGGTCGGCGACCAGGGTTCTGACATCGCCCGTATCGCGGCGATCGCGGCGGGACTGCCCGACACGGTCGCCGGCGTCCAGGAGAACCGCTTCTGCGCCTCGGGTCTCGAAGCGGTCAACATGGCCGCGATGAAGGTCCGTTCGGGCTGGGAGGACCTCGTACTCGCCGGTGGCGTGGAGTCCATGTCGCGGGTGCCCATGGCCTCGGACGGCGGCGCCTGGTTCGCCGACCCGATGACCAACTTCTCGGTCGACTTCGTACCCCAGGGCATCGGTGCCGACCTGATCGCCACCATCGAGGGCTTCTCCCGCCGCGATGTCGACGAGTACGCCGCGCTCTCCCAGGAGCGGGCCGCGGCGGCCTGGAAGGACGGCCGCTTCGAGCGGTCCGTCGTGCCCGTCCGCGACCGCAACGGACTGCTCGTCCTGGACCACGACGAGCACATGCGACCGGGCACCACCGCGGACTCCCTCGCCTCCCTCAAGCCGTCCTTCGCGGGGATCGGCGACCTGGGCGGCTTCGACGCGGTGGCTCTGCAGAAGTACCACTGGGTCGAGAAGATCGACCACGTCCACCACGCGGGCAACTCCTCCGGCATCGTCGACGGCGCCGCCCTCGTCGCGGTGGGCAACAAGGAGGTCGGCGAGCGTTACGGGCTGACCCCGCGCGCCCGGATCGTCGCGGCCGCGGTCTCCGGCTCCGAGCCGACCATCATGCTCACCGGCCCCGCCCCCGCGACCCGCAAGGCGCTCGGCAGGGCCGGGCTCGCGATCGACGACATCGATCTGGTCGAGATCAACGAGGCCTTCGCCGGTGTCGTCCTGCGCTTCGCCCGCGACCTCGACCTGTCCCTGGACAAGATCAACGTCAACGGCGGCGCCATCGCCATGGGCCACCCGCTCGGCGCCACGGGCGCGATGATCCTCGGCACGCTCGTGGACGAACTGGAGCGCCAGGACAAGCGGTACGGCCTCGCCACCCTCTGCGTGGGCGGCGGCATGGGTATCGCCACCGTCGTCGAGCGTCTCTGACCGTCCTGTCCCTCACGGCCCCACAACGGAGCAGTCACACCATGAGCGAGACCACCACTTCCTCGACCATCCGCTGGGAACAGGACGAGACCGGCATCGTCACCCTGGTCCTCGACGACCCCAACCAGTCCGCGAACACCATGAACCAGGCGTTCAGGGACTCCATCGCGGCCGTCGCCGAACGCGCGGAGGCCGAACAGGACTCCATCCGCGGCATCGTGTTCACCTCGGCGAAGAAGACCTTCTTCGCCGGCGGCGACCTCAAGGACATGATCAGGATCGGTCCGGAGAACGCCCAGCAGGCCTTCGACGCGGGCATGTCCATCAAGCACGCCCTGCGCCGGATCGAGACCCTCGGCAAGCCGGTCGTCGCCGCGATCAACGGCGCGGCCCTCGGCGGCGGTTACGAGATCGCCCTCGCCTGCCACCACCGCATCGCCCTCGACGCACCCGGCTCGAAGATCGGTCTGCCCGAGGTCACCCTCGGACTGCTGCCCGCGGGCGGTGGCGTCACCCGCACCGTGCGCCTGCTCGGCATCGCGGACGCGCTGCTCAAGGTGCTCCTCCAGGGCACCCAGTACTCCCCGCAGCGGGCCCTGGAGAACGGCCTGGTCCACGAAGTGGCCGCCACCCAGGACGAGATGCTGGCCAAGGCGCGCGCCTTCATCGAAGCCAACCCCGAGTCCAAGCAGCCCTGGGACGTCAAGGGCTACAAGATCCCCGGCGGCACGCCGTCGAACCCGCGGTTCGCCGCCAACCTCCCCGCGTTCCCCGCGAACCTCAAGAAGCAGACCGCGGGCGCCCCCTACCCGGCGCCCCGCAACATCCTCGCGGCCGCCGTGGAAGGCTCGCAGGTCGACTTCGAGACCGCGCAGACCATCGAGGCCCGGTACTTCACCGAACTGGTCACCGGCCGGATCGCCAAGAACATGATCCAGGCATTCTTCTTCGACCTCCAGGCCGTCAACTCCGGCGCCAACCGCCCCCAGGGCATCGAGCCGCGCCCCGTCCGCAAGGTGGCGGTGCTCGGAGCCGGAATGATGGGCGCCGGTATCGCCTACTCCTGCGCCAGGGCCGGTATCGACGTCGTGCTCAAGGACGTCACCGCCGAAGCGGCGCAGCAGGGCAAGGAGTACAGCGAGAAGCTGCTCGCGAAGGCCCTGTCCCGCGGCCGTACGACCGAGGCCAAGCGGGACGCGCTGCTCGCCCGCATCACACCGACCGCCGATCCCGCCGACCTCGCGGGCTGCGACGCCGTGATCGAGGCGGTCTTCGAGGACACCGCCCTCAAGCACAAGGTGTTCCAGGAGATCCAGGACATCGTCGAACCGGACGCACTGCTCTGCTCCAACACCTCGACGCTGCCCATCACCGCGCTCGCCGAGGGCGTGACGCGGCCCGTCGACTTCATCGGGCTGCACTTCTTCTCGCCCGTCGACAAGATGCCGCTCGTCGAGATCATCAAGGGCGAGCGCACCGGGGACGAGGCGCTGGCCCGCGCCTTCGACCTGGTCCGGCAGATCAACAAGACGCCCATCGTCGTCAACGACTCGCGCGGCTTCTTCACCTCGCGCGTGATCGGACAGTTCATCAACGAGGGCGTGGCGATGATCGGCGAGGGCGCCGACCCCGTCTCGGTCGAGCAGGCCGCCGCCCAGGCCGGCTACCCGGCCAAGGTCCTCTCGCTGATGGACGAGCTGACGCTCACCCTGCCGCGCAAGATCCGCAATGAGACCCGGCGCGCGGTCGAGGAGGCCGGCGGCACCTGGGCGGGCCACCCGGCGGACGCGGTCATCGACCGGATGGTCGACGAGTTCGGCCGCCCGGGCCGCAGCGGCGGCGCCGGCTTCTACGACTACGACGGGGAGGGCAAGCGTGCCGGGCTCTGGACCGGCCTGCGCGAGCACTTCGCGAAGCCGGGCGTCGAGATCCCCTTCGAGGACATGAAGGAGCGGATGCTCTTCTCGGAGGCGCTGGACACGGTGCGCTGCCTGGAGGAGAACGTCCTGACGTCGGTCGCGGACGCCAACATCGGCTCGATCATGGGCATCGGCTTCCCGGCCTGGACGGGCGGGGTGCTCCAGTACATCAACGGCTACGAGGGCGGGCTGCCCGGCTTCGTCGCCCGCGCCCGCGAGCTGGCCGCCGCCTACGGCGAGCGGTTCGAGCCGCCGGCGCTGCTGGTGCACAAGGCGGAGCGGGGCGAGCGGTTCAGCGACGAGGAGCAGGCCGGTCAGGTCCGCACCGGGGGCGCCTGACCGGCACCTCCGGATCATCCGCGGGTGAGCGCGCCGCCTTCGTCGGTGGCGTGCTCACCCCGGCCGGGCCCTGCGGAAAGCGGCGCCGGTGTCCTCGGACACCGGCGCCGGCACGCGTACGGGCACGACCGCCGCGGTCCATAGCTGTGCGTCCAGTGCCGCGAGAAGCCAGTCGTGCGCGGACCCGGGCGTCGGCTCCGGACGGCCGCCCGGCGGGCTGTTCAGCTCGGCCGTCAGCTCCCAGTACCGGTCGAGCCGCGGGTCGGCCGCGAGCTGCCCGGACAGCAGACGGCGGAAGCCCGGAGTGTCCCGGGTCCCGAACGCACTCGCGTACGCGTCCACGAAGCCGTCCAGCGCCTCGCCCGGGTAAGGCTCCCGGTCGCGGCGCATCTGGGCGCCCGCCAGTTCGTACGCCTCGGCCAGACCCGCGTACAGCACCGCCGCCCCGCGGGATCCCGCGACCTGGTGCGCATGGGGACGGCACGGCTTCGACGCGCCGCACGGGCCGGTCGTCATCGCGGTCAGCCGGGCGAACGCGAGCACCTGCGCCGGGTCCGGGTCGTCGGGCGGAGACGGAACCGCCACCTCCAGGAACGCGGACGTCGCCCGGGCCGGCATCCGGGGCGGCAGCCAGCCACGCCAGAAGCGGGCCAGCGGGGCCGTGCTCGGCGGCGCGGTCACCGCCCCGACCAGGTGAAGCCGGTCCGCCCGCTCGCCCGGGGGGCTCTCCTGCACCAGTTGCAGCGCGGCCTCCCGCCAGCGCAAGGCCGCGAGCTGGGAACCGATCGCGCGCAACTGCCCGGCGACGGCGTCCTCCAGCGCGCCGCCCTCCGCGATGGCGGGGTCCTCGCCGTCCTGCTCGTCGAGGACGCGGCGCACGTCGGCCACCGGCAGACCGAGGGTGCGCAGCGAGCGGATCAACCGCAGCCGCTCCAGTGCGCCACGGCCGTACCGGCGATGCCCGCCGGCACTGCGGGAAGCTTCCGGCAGCAGCCCGCTGTCGGAGTAGAAGCGGACGGTCTTGACGCTGACACCCGCGCGTTCGGCGAGCTCTCCGATGCCGCACAGGCCGTCGGGCGAGGAGAACACTTGAACCTCCCTCAGGGGGAGTTTCTACGGTACCGGCGAGCGCGGCGGTCGATCGGACCGGTCCGCGGAGGGCGACGGATCGAGGAGAGTTTCATGACCGCATTCATCCTGGTGCCTGGCGTGTTCACGGGCGCGCAGGTGTGGGCGGAGACGGCCGCACGACTGGCGACGGGGGGCGACGAGGTGCACACCGTGGACCTCACCGGGCTCGGCGGGACCCGCGCCGCCGAGCCCACCGATGTCGAGGGACCGGTCGACCTGGAGACACACATCGCGGACGTGCTCAGAGCGATCGACGTGGTGGGCCCGGCGGCGGGCGGGGAGATCGTGCTCGTCGGCCACGACTACGGCGTCCATCCGGTGATGGGCGCCGCCGACCGTCGGGCAGGGCGCGTCTCCCGGATCATCTGCGTGGACTCCGCTCTGCCGCGTGACGGTGTCCCCGCCCTGGCCGCGGTGCCCGACCAGCGCTTGCGCGAGCAGACGGCCGAGCGTGGCTCGGCGGAACCGGGGGAGCTGTCGCCCCCGGCACGCGACGAGTGGCAGCGCTGGGGCAGCACGGCGGGCGTCCCCGCGGCGGCGCTCGACCGGCTCACGGAGGACGCCGCACCCCAGCCGCTGGGCACACTGCTCCAGCCGCTGCGGCTCACGGGCGCCGTCGCCGCGGTACCCACCACCGGTGTGCTGTGCACCGGCAACGGCACGAGCATCGAGCTGGTCCGGATGCTGGTGGGCATGGGCGATCCGGCGCTCCAGGTCCTCACCGCCCCCGGCGTGACCTTCTTCGAACTCCCCACCGGTCACTGGCCCATGCTGTCCTGTCCCGACGAGCTGGCCGACGTCCTGCGGAAGGCCGCCGCCGGTGAGGGGCACCGGCTGGAGCCGGCCGACGCCACGGAGCCGCCCGCCCATCTGCGGCCGTTCCTGCTGGACGTGCCCCAGCTTCCCCGCGAGCGGATCGGCAACGTGGACCTGTACCTGCCGGCTCACGCGGAGGAGCCGCGACCGGCGGTCGTGTTCGTGCACGGCGGCCCGGTCCCCGCCGACGCCCGGCCCACGCCGCGGGACTGGCCGACGCTGACGGGGTATGCCCGGTACGCGGCCGGCGAGGGCGTGGTGGGAGTGACGCTCGACCACCGCCTGCACGACGTGGCCGACTACGAGCGGGCCGCCGGCGACGTGGCCGCCGCGGTGGAGCGGGTCCGAACCGACCCGCGGGTGGACGCGGACCGGATCGCCCTCTGGTTCTTCTCGGGCGGCGGACCGATCGCGGCGGACTGGCTGGAGGCGCCTCCGCCATGGCTGCGCTGCCTGGCGGCCACGTACCCGGTCCTCGCGCCGCTGCCGAACTGGGGCCTCCCGGCCGGCCGGTTCCGGCCGGCGGAGGCGGTGGCCCACGCGGCTGCGCTGCCGGTGGTGCTCACCCGGGCGGGTCTGGAGAGCCCCGAGATCGCTGCCACGGTCGAGGAGTTCCTGGCCGCGGCGACCCGCTGCGGTGCAGATGTCGAGGTGGTCGATGTGCCGAACGGGCACCACGGCTTCGAGACGCGTGACCCGACGGACGAGTCGCGCGAGGCCGTGCACGGGGCGATGGGGTTGGTGCTGGGCCGCCTGCGGGACCAGGTCGCGACCTAGTCCGTGTCCTCGCCGCGTCCGGTGTCCGGCTCCGCCACGAACGCGGCCCGAAGCTCTTCCTTGAGCGACCGCTGGAACGCGGTCACCAGGGCCTGCACCACCAGCGGCTGCATATGGGCCGACAGGGACTTCATCGCTGCCACGTGCTCGGGGTCGGACTCCCGGCGGCGGTACGGGTTCCACACCTCGTCGCGGAACAGGCGGGTGAGCTCCTGGGCGGCCGAGCGGGTGTGCTCGACCAGGACCGTGCGGGCGGCGAGGATCGTCTCGTGGGCGATGGGCACGTCCAGCAGCTGCACGCCCAGCCGGAACAGCCCGCGGTCGAGGCGGAATACTCCCGGCTCCGGTGCCCGTTGCAGGACGTCCATCGCGATCAGCCGGCCGATGTCCTCCTGGCCCAGCGGGCGCCCGGCCCGCCGTTCCAGCTCGGCGGCGGTTGCCTCCTCCGCGGAGTCCGGCGCCCAGGAGGCCACCATCGCGCGATGGATCGCGAGGTCGTGGGCGCTGAGGTCGTCCGGCAACTGTTCGAGATAGCGTTCGATGGCGGACAGTGTCATGCCCTGGTGCTGGAGTTCCTCGATGAGGGCCAGCCGGGACAGATGGGCGGGGCCGTAGTGGCCCACGCGGCGAGGTCCGATCGTCGGAGGGGGCAGCAGCCCGCGCGTGCTGTAGAAGCGCACGGTCCGTACGGTCACCCCGGCACGGGCGGCCAGTTCGTCGACGGTGAGGGTCGGCTCGTCGGTCTCGGTCGCCATGTTCATGCCTCGCTCTCCACCGCTCGTCGTCGATCTCCCCGCGGTGCAACAGTATTGCTGTCTCACCATTGTTGTGAAAGCGGTGGGAGCGGGCGGAATGATAATCAGTCACGATGTCAGTGGTGATCCGTACCGTGGACGCATGTCGGGGATCACGTATGTACGGGGGGACGCCACCGCGCCGCAGGGCAAGGGGGTGCAGCTGATCGCGCACGTCTGCAACGACCTCGGCGGCTGGGGGAAGGGCTTCGTGCCGGCGCTGTCCCGCCGATGGCCCGAGCCGGAGCAGGCCTACCGCCGCTGGCACCGGGAGCGCGCGTCGAACGACTTCGGCCTCGGCGCCGTGCAGTTCGTCCGCGTCGGCCCGTATCTGTGGGTCGCCAACATGGTCGGACAGCGGGGGACCAGGACCGGGAGCCAGGGGGTTCCCGTGCGGTACGAGGCGATCGACACGGCCCTCGCCGCGGTGTCGGTGAAGGCGGCGGAGCTGTCGGCGTCGGTGCGCATGCCGCGGATCGGCTGCGGGCTCGCCGGCGGCAGATGGTCACGGGTCGAACCGCTGATAACCGACCGGCTGACGTCACGGGGGACGGCGGTGACGGTGTACGACCACGACTGAGGCGGGCCGGCCATGCGTACCGTGCGTGGGCGGGATTCCGGGGGAGGCAACGCAGGGCGCTCGGGACGGGCGAAGGTCGGCGCTCGGGACGGACGAAGGTCCGCGCTCGGGACGGACGGGCGTGCGCGCACAGGACGCGGGCGCGCGCTCGGGACGGCCGAAGGTCCGCGCTCGGGGTGAGCGACCCCCCTCGGCCGTCCTCGCGATGACGTCAGTAGACGTTCACGCCGTACGCAGCCAGTGCTTCGCTCACCGGCTGGTGGATCGCCGAGCCGTTCGTTCCCGTGCAGCCGGCGCTGCCCGAGTGGATGCCCAGCGCGACGGAGCCCGCGAAATGGGCGCCGCCGCTGTCGCCGCCCGCCGAGCAGGCGGTGGTGCGGACCATGCCGTAGACCGGTCCGTCGCTGTAGTTCACCGTGACGTTCACAGCGGTGACGGTTCCGGAAGTCACGTGCGTCGTGGAGCCGCTCTTGCGGACGGCCTGGCCGACGATGGCGTCGGCGGAGGAGGCGATGTCCTGGTAGCTGCCGTTGTAGAGGTTGACGTTGCCGGCGGGCTGGTCGGTGCCGGTGTAGCGCACGATGCCGTAGTCGTTCGTCGGGAAGCTGGTGCCTTCCCGGGTCCCGATCGCGGCGCCGCCGGCCGTGGCCGACCAGGTGTCGCCGAGATTGGTGCAGTGGCCCGCGGTCACGAAGTAGCGGACCGTGCCCTTCGCGGCGTTGAAGGCGGCGGAGCAGCGGACGCCGCCGCCGTAGACGGCGTCACCGCCGGCGACCTCCTTTTTGAACACTCCCGGCACGCGCGTGATCCGGACGGCGTCGCCCAGGCCGACGGCGACCCGCGTCAGGCGCGCCATGGAGAGCGTGGAGACGGACCGGTCGGCCTCGATCGCGACCTGGTTGGTCGAGGGGTCGATGCCCCACGAGGTGCCGGTGATCTTCGCCTTGGTCTCGAGGACGTTCATCGCGGCTTCGAGCTGGGCGGTGCTGCGCTCGACGAGTTGGGCCCGGGCGCCCGAGGCGCGTACCTCGTCGGCGGCGGCCTGGTCGGTCACGGTGACGACGAGTTCGCCGGTCTCGGAGTCGAGGTAGGAGCCGGCCGTGCGGTCGCCGAGGGTCCGTTCGAGCGTGGAGTCGAGTGCGTACTGACCGGGAGAGGCCGTGACCCCCGGGGCGGGGCTCGGCACCGGGTCGGGTGCGGCGTGGGCGGTCCCGGTTCCGAGACCGACGGCGGGCAGGGTGAGCAGTACCGAAAGGCAGATGCGCGCGCGGAGCGTGCGTCTCATGGGGGGCTTCTCCTTCGCAGGTGTCCGCTGTGGGGGGATTTACCGAGAAGCAGTGTGGACTGGACCAGTCCGGAGTGCGGACTCAATGTGGCATGGCCCTGTCATGCAGACAAGGGTGTGGAAGGCCCCCGGAAGAGCGGTTTTTCACGGGTGGTCACATCGCTCGGCAGGCGGACAGGCGGGCAGGCGGGGCAGGCGGGCAGGCAGGCTGGGCGGCGGTCGGCAGGAACCCGACGGCTCGGCACCGGGGCCCCGGCAGGCAGGCAGGCAGGCAGGGGCGGCGGTCGGCAGGAACCCGACGGCTCGGCACCGGGGCCGCGGTAGCCCGGCGCATCCGGCTCGTGGCCATCGGCCCGGTTCCTCCGCCGGCACGCGACCGGCCACACCGGTCCGCCGGTACCGACCCCTCCCCAACCGCCCTCACGCCGCACCGCGCGGCACCGGCCGATCGTGCCCGTCACCGCGAGGCCGGTCAGCGGATCGGCCCGCCGCCATCCGGGTGCCGCACCGCCCGCGCACGGCAGTTCGGCCAGAGAGGTGAAACCTCACGCCGACCACGCGGCCCGTCGGCGGCCGAAACGGCCGGCCCGGCCCGAGCCACGGCGGATACGACCCGTGCCGCCCACGCGCCGCCGCCCAAACCCGCGAGACCCGCGACCGGCCCTGCCGCCGGATGGCTGACCCGCCGAATGCGGGCCGACCGTTCAGGGTGGCGAACGGCAGTGGTGGCCATGACATGGTCGAGAGCCGTCATGGCCACCACCGCGGAACACCGACACCCCTCACGGCCACGGCCACGGCCTCCGAGGCGGGCCCGGCCGACCGCGAAGGGCCGGCGACTACTGCCCGGACGCGGTGACCGGGTAGTGGTCGGAGAGGTTCGTGTACGTGTACTCCGTGCCCCAGCTGGAGACGGTCCAGGGCGCGCTCTGCTCCTTGATCACGTCATTGGTCCAGCCGGCCTGCCGCGCATGCCCGGCACGGTGCAGGACGTAGTCGAGGTCCTCGCGGGCGTCGTCCGGGTAGCGGTCCGCGGCGATCGAGTTCTGCTCGGTGTCGAAGGAGTACGGGTGCCCCTTGCGCGTGTCCGCTCCGACCAGCCCGGCGTCGGCGAGCATCGTCGCGTACTCGGGCGTGCGCGAGTCCACGTTGAAGTCACCCGCCACGAGGACCTGTTCGGAGGCCGGGATCCTCTTGGCGTCGAGGAACGTGTCGATCGCCCGGAACTGGCGGCTGCGCATCTGCGCCGCCTCTCCCGCGCCGCAGCCGGAGTCGGTGGACTGCGCGTGCGTGCCCACGACGTGCACCTTCGCGCCGTTCACGCTCAGCACCGCGTACACGAAACCCTTGTTGGACCACCAGTCCGAGCCACAGGCGTCCTTGTAGACCCACTGCTCCTTGCGGACGATCGGCCACTTGCTGAGGACCGCGACACCGCCGTCCTCGGGGGTGGCGGCCGAGTAGGAACCGCCGGTCGCGTCCCAACCGCTCGTGCTCCGCCCCATCACCGGCGTCTGGTACGGGTACTGGGCAGCGGCCTTCTGCTTCATGGCATCCGAGGACGAGTTGTCGAACGCCTCCTGGACGACGACGACGTCGTTGCCCTGGAAGAACGAGGTCGCGGGAATCGCCGCGGCCCGGTGGTCCTGGCCCCAGTTGGGATACAGCGTCTTGCTGAAGAGGAAGGTGTTGTACGTCAGCACCTTCAGGCGCGGCGTCGCGTCCGCCGCGGCGGACGCCGTCGGGGCCGTGCCGGTGAGGACGGCGGCGGCGAGCGCGGTCGACAGGGCCGCGACGGGCAGGTGGCGGAGCGAGGAGGGCGGCACAGGGACTCCCGGATGGGGTGGGGGGTACGAGCGGCGACGCACATCAAAGCAGCCACGGTTACTCCTTGGTAATGGCTCGGGGCCTTCTTTCTTGCCGCCGCAGAACGATCTCGACAACTCCCGAGCCGGGCAGGTGTGCGAAGGGTGTACCCCTCCGGGTGGGCTTGTCGGGCCCGGGTGTGTGCGGCGCCCGTGCCACGGACATGTGTGCGCAAGTCTGGAGAGTTCACAGCCGAAGACACCTCAGGTGGGGAACGAATGAGCCTGCGCACCGACATGGCGAGCGACCGAAGGCGACAACTGGCGTACCGCGCCCGTCTGCTGACCGAGGCGGACTGGTTCTCCACCGTCGCCGTCTGCGCCATCGCGGTCAACGCGATGCTGCTGGGGGTGGAGACGTACGCGGGCTTCGCCGACCGCTGGGAGCTTCAGCTGAAACTCCTCGAACACCTGCTTCTGGGGGTGTTCACCGTGGAGCTCCTGATGCGCGCCGCGGCTCACGCCGACCGCCCCGCGGAGTTCTTCCGCAACCCCTGGAACATCTTCGACATGGTGGTCGTCCTCGGCGCGTTCCTGCCGTTCCTCAGTGAGAACACCACCGTGCTGCGACTGCTGCGCCTGGCCCGGGTCGTCCGCACCGCGCGCTTCCTGCCGCAGCTGCGGATCATCGTCACCGCCATCGGCAAGAGCATCCCGGGCGCCGTGAGCTTCCTGCTGGTCGGCGCACTGCTGCTGTATCTGTACGCGATGCTCGGCTGGGCGTCCTTCGCCACGGCCGACCCGGAGCACTACGGCTCGCTCGGCAGGGCGGCGCTCACCCTCTTCGTGCTGATGACGCTCGACGGACTGGGCGACGCCGTCAACGCGGGTCTCCGGATCTCGCCGTGGTCCGTTCTCTACTACGCCTCGTATGTGCTGCTCAGCTCCTTCCTGCTGGTCAATCTGCTGATCGGGGTGGTCATCAACTCGCTCGAACAGGCCCGGGTACTTGACGAGGAGCGCAAGGTGCCCGCGACGCCCGACCCCGAGGCCGCCCAGGAACTCCGGGACCGCATCGCCGCGGCCCGGGCCTGTCTGGAGGACCTGGAAGGACTCCTCGTCCACGTCCCGGCACAGCCGGAGAAGGCAGGCACCACACCCTGACGCACGAGGACCCGACGCACGAGGACGCGGGGGCTTCCGCACGCAGATGTACGCAGCCGAGCACGCTGCCGTCCGGCAGAGAGCAGGCCGTAAAATAGCGATATGTCCAAGGTTGTGGCCCCTTTGTCGCCACCGCCGGGCGGCGTGCTCTGGTCCGTCGTCGGCGACGTCCGCGAGCTGCTCATGCTGCCCGCAGCGCTCGCCCTCCAGGTGGCTCACCCCGCCGTCGCCGCGGGCGTCGACGAGCACTCCGTCTTCCGCACCGACCCCTGGGGACGCGGTGAGCGCTCTTTGCACTCGCTCCAGCTGTGGGTGTACGGCGGGGAGGAGGCCGCCCGCGAAGGGCAGCGGGTGCGCCGGCTCCACCGGTCCGTGCGGGGCACCGACCCCTACGGCCGCATCTACCACGCCCTCAGCCCCGACTACTACGCCTGGGTGCACGCCACGGGCTTCCCCGTGTTCCAGCACGCGCTGCGCTATCTCGCGCGACCCCTCACCGAGGCTCAGGAGCGCGCGCTGTACGCGGAGTGGCTCCAGGTCGGCCGGGTCCTGGGCCTCCACGAGAGGGACATGCCCCCGACGATCGAGGACTTCCGGCCCTACTTCCGCAAGATGCTCGCCGACGAGGTGGAGGAGACCGCCGTCCTGCGCGAACTGATCGCCCTGGACGCGCCGGTGCCTCCGCCCGGCCTCGGCCCGCTGCCGGTCAGGGCCCTGCTCGGGACCCTCTGGCCCGTGCTTCTGCCGTCCTTCGTCCGTGTCCGCCGCTTCCTCACCATCGGGCTCATGCCACCCGAGGCACGCACGGCGATCGGCCTCGACTGGACCGACCGCCAGGAGCGGGCGCTCGTTCGCTTCGGCCGGGTCGTACGGGCAGTGGTCCCCGTACTCCCCGACCGGCTGCGCTACCTCCCGCTCGCGCGCGAGGCGCGGCGGACCGCCGGGCTCAGCGGGCCAGCCCGCCGCGCGCGACGACATCGCCGTACCAGCGGGCGCTGTCCTTGAAGGTGCGCCGTTGGGTCGCGAAGTCGACATGGACGATGCCGAACCGCTTGCTGTACCCGTACGCCCACTCGAAGTTGTCCAGCAGCGACCACAGGAAGTACCCGCGCACATCCACCCCGGACTCGATCGCCCGGTGCACGGCCGTCAGATGCGACGCGAGGTAGGCGACGCGCTCGGGGTCGTGGACCTCGCCCGAGGGGTCGGCATAGTCGTCGTACGCCGCGCCGTTCTCCGTGATGACCAGCGGAACGCCCGGCAGGTCCTCCCTCAGCCGGGTCAGCAGGCCGTACAGCCCCTCCGCGTCGACCGGCCAGTCCATCGCGGTGCGCGGGCCCGGCGCGGGGACGAACCGTACGTGCTCCTCGGCCCCGGCCCACGGCGACGGAGACTCGGACGACCCGGCGGCGACGACGGTGGGGGAGTAGTAGTTGATGCCCAGCCAGTCGATCGGCGTGGAGATCGCCTCCAGGTCCCCCTCCCTGACGAAGGACCAGTCGGTCACCGTCGCGGTGTCACAGATCAGGTCTTCGGGGAGCCGGCCGTGGAAGACCGGTTCGAGGAAGACGCGGTTGCCGACGGCGTCGATCCGCCGCACCGCGTCCAGATCGGCCGCGGAGTCCGTCAGCGGACGGACGGCGTGCAGATTGAGCGTCAGCGCGATCTCGGACGTCGCCGGAAGGGCCGAGTGCAGCGCCTGGGCCGCCCAGCCGTGAGCCAGATTGAAGTGGTGCGCGGCGCGCAGGGAGGCGTGCGCACTGGTGCGGCCGGGCGCGTGGACGCCGTTGCCGTAGCCCAGAAAAGCCGCGCACCACGGCTCGTTGAGCGTGATCCAGGCCGCCACGCGGTCGCCGAGCGCGTCCGCCATGATGCCGGCGTAGTCGCCGAAACGCTGCGCCGTCTCGCGTTGCGGCCAGCCGCCGGCGTCCTCCAGCTCCTGCGGCAGGTCCCAGTGGTAGAGCGTGGCCACCGGACGGATGCCGGCGGCCAGCAGCTCGTCGGTGAGCCGGCGGTAGAAGTCCAGGCCCTTCTGCACGGCCGGACCCCTGCCGGTCGGCTGCACCCGGGGCCAGGAGACCGAGAAGCGGTAGTCGGTGATCCCCAGCTGCTTCATCAGCGCGACGTCCTCGCGCATCCGGTGGTAGTGGTCGGCGGCGATGTCGCCGGTGTCGCCGTTTCGGACCTTGCCGGGGGTCCGGCTGAAGGTGTCCCAGATGGACGGCGTACGGCCGTCCTCCGCGGCTGCGCCTTCGATCTGGTACGCGGCGGTCGCGGTGCCCCAGCGGAATGCGGCGGGGAACCGGAGCTCCGTCGTCGTATCGGGGCGGGCGTCGACAGCGGTCATGAGGCGGAACTCCCAGGAGTTGTGGTGGAGCGGTGGGGGGTGGCAATGCGATCGGCTGCCGGGGCTCAGCCCTTCACGGCGCCCTGCATGATGCCTCCCACGATCTGCCTGCCGAGCAGGCCGAAGACGAGCAGCACGGGAAGGGTGCCGAGCAGCGTGCCGGCCATGATCACGGACTGGTCGTGGACGTAGCCGCCGCCGAGCTGGCGCAGGGCGACCTGCACCGTCGGCTCCTGCGAGGACAGGGCGATGATCGGCCAGAAGAAGTCGTTCCACGCGGCCATGAAGGTGAGCATGCCGAGGACGGCCATGCCCGGACGGGCGATGGGCACCACGACGGACCAGAAGATCCGGGCGCTGGACGCGCCGTCCACCCGTGCCGCCTCGATCAGCTCGTCCGGCAGCGACTGCACCAGGTACTGCCGCATGAAGAACACACCGAAGGCGGAGACCAGTCCGGGCAGGATGACGGCCTGCAGCTGGTTCACCCACTGCAGTTCGGCGATCAGCATGAACAGCGGGATCACCCCGAGCTGCGGCGGGATCATCATGGTGCCCACCGTGATCGCCAGTAGCGCGCCCCGGCCGCGGAAGCGAAGCTTGGCGAAGGCGAAACCGGCGAGCGTGCAGCACAGCACGGTGCCGACGGTGATCGAGCCCGAGACGATGAGGGAGTTCAGCAGCGCCTTGCCGATGTCCGCCTCCTCCATCACCGCCTCGAAGTTGCGCATCAGGTTCGGCCCGGGCAGCAGTGACGGCGGCACCTTCGCCAGATCGGCGTTGGACCGGCTGGCCGCGACGATCGTCCAGTAGAACGGGAACGCCGAGATCAGCAGGGCGACGATCAGGATCGCGTAGGTGAGCTTGCCGCCGTGCATGGTGCGGCCGGCGCGGGCCCTGCGCCGGCCGGGGGTCCCGGGGCGCCGGTCCGTGGCGGGCGGCTCGGTCGGCGGAGCGGCGAGCGCGGTCATCGGCCGGCCTCCTTGCGGTAACGGCGGCGCGCGATCAGGGCGTTGACCCCGACGAGCACCAGGATCAGCAGGAACATCACCCAGGCGATGGCCGCGGCCCGACCCAGGTGGAAGAAGCCCCAGCCCTGTTCGTACATGTAGAGACCGAGCGTCTGGTACTGGTGCGAGATGCCGCCGGAGGTGGAGCCCTCGAACAGCAACGGCTCCCCGAAGAGCTGCGTCGCGCCGATCGTCGACACGACGACGGTGAAGACGATCGTGGGCCGCAGCCCGGGCAGCGTCACATGGATGAACTGCCGCCAGCGGGAGGCTCCGTCCATCTCCGCGGCCTCGTACAGCTCGCTCGGGATGGACTGCATGCCCGCCAGGTAGATCAGCGCGTTGTAGCCGGTCCACCGCCAGATCACGATCGTGGAGACGGCGATCTGTGAACTGACGGTGCCGGTCTGCCAGTCGACCGGGTCGATGCCGACCAGACCGATGGCGTAGTTGATCAGGCCGAAATCGCGGCCGAAGAGCTGGGCGAAGACCAGCGTCGCCGCCGCGACCGAGGTCGCGTACGGCAGCAGCATCGCCGTGCGCAGGAAAGTACGGCCACGCAGACGGTAGTTGAGCAGATGGGCCAGACCCAGCGCCATCACCAGCTGCGGAACCGTGGACAGCACCCCGATGGTGAAGGTATTGCGCAGCGCGGTCCAGAAGATCTCGTCGCCGAAGAGCGCGGTGTAGTTGTCCAGGCCACGCCACTGCATGTCGCCGGGAGTCTGCAGTTCCACCCGGTAGAGCGACACGAACGCCGTGTAGATCAGCGGGAAGAGGCCGAAGGCGGCGAAGAGCGTGAAGAACGGCGCCACATAGGCGTACGGGGTCAGCTTCCGCCAGGTCCGGTGCGCTGCCGACGGCTGCGGGGGCGCCGGTGGCCGGGGCGCGTCCGGCTTCGTGGTGGCGGTGAGGGTCACGTGCGGCCCTTCGGGAGGAGGAACGGGGGTGTGGAACCGGAGGCCGGTCCGGCCGGGTGTCGAGGACCGGCCTCCGGAGCGTGGTGACCGGCGTCGAGGACCGGCCTCCGGGGCGTGGCGGCCGGGTGTCGAGGACCGGCCTCCGGGGCGTGGCGGCCGGGTGTCGAGGACCGGCCTCCGGAGCGTGGTGACCGGGGTCAGCCGGTGGCGTTCTCCACGTTCTTCTTCGCGGTCGACCAGGCCTTGTCGGGCGAGGTGCCCTTGCGCTCCACCTCGCTCAGCGCGTTGGTGATCTGGTCGGCCACGTTCTTGTCGTGGACGCCGAGCACCTGCACCGGGGCGGCCTTGGCGGCGTCACCGAAGATCTGGCCGATCGGAGCGTTGGAGAAGTACGGGTCCTTGGCGTCGGCGACCTGCGCGATGGCTCCGGTGGACGAGGGGAAGTTGCCCTGCTTGGTGAAGAGCTTGGCCTGCTGCGCGGGGGCGGTGAGCCACTGGATCAGGTCGTACGCCTCCTTCTTGTGCTTGGCGGCCCGGGGGATGGAGAGGTACGAGCCGCCCCAGTTGCCGGCGCCGCCGGGCAGCTTGGCGATGTCCCACTTGCCCTTGCCGGCGTCACCGGCCTGACCCTTGATGTAGCCGAGCATCCAGGCGGGGCAGGGCATCGTGGCGAACGAGCCGGCGGAGAACGCCTGGTTCCACTGCGGCGACCACTGGTCGAGCTTGGCGCTCAGGCCCGCCTTCGCGGCCTCGGTGGACGCCTCCCAGGCCGCCTTGATCGGCGGGTTGTTCTCGTAGATCAGCTTGCCCGAGGCGTCGTAGTACCGCTCCTCCTCCTGGCCGACCATGATCGTGTAGAGGCTGCCGACGCTGTCCATCCAGGCGCTCTTGGCGGGGGCCTTCTTCTTGTACTCCTTGCCCAGGGCGAGGTAGCCGTCCCAGGTGGACCACTTGGCCGCCAGCTCTGTCCGGTCGGTGGGCAGGCCGGCCTTCTCGAAGAGGTCGGTGCGGTAGCACATGGCCTCCGGGCCGACATCGGTGCCGAGGCCGAGGACCTGGCCGTCCTTGCCGGTGGCGGCGGACCACTTGGCGTCGGCGAACTGGCTCTTGAGCTTGTCGGCGCCGTACTTCTTCAGGTCCTCGAACTTGTCCGCCTGCTGCTGGGTGACGGCGGCGATCCGGCCCACCTCGATGCCCTGCACGTCGGCGAGGCCGCCGCCGCCCGCGAGCCGGGTCTGCAGCGACTTCCAGTAGTCCTGCTCGTCCTCGGTGTCGGTCTGCTTGATCGTGACGTTCGGGTGGAGCTTCTCGTACTCCGCGTACAGCCCGGCCTCCTTGTACCCGAAGGAACCGAAGAGGTCGACCGTGATCGTGACCTTGCCGTCCGCGCTGTCCGACGCGCCGTCCGAGGAACCGGATCCGCATGCGGCCAGAAGTGCTCCGGTGAGTGCGACCGCACCCACGCGGACGACGGCCCTCTTGGCGGCTCGGGCGATGGGCATGGGAAGCCTCCCTTGGCTTCGGTGGAGCGAGACCGCGTTGAGAGCGCTCTCAAAGATGCGTCTGGAGCGTGCCCCGGCGGTGCTCGCCCCGTCAAGACTCGAAGGCATAACGGCTTGGACTCAGCCCCAACTGGGGCCTGTGTCCCATCTATTGACACGTCTGTTTCATGAGTTTTACGTTGCAGGACATCTGAGAGCGCTCTCGGACGCCCTTTCCCTCATGACTCGAGGTGCCGTCCATGCCAGCCCATCGCACCAGACCAGCTGCCGCGCTGTTCCTGGTCACAGCCCTGGCCGCCGTCGGCCTGGGCTCGGCCGCCACTCCGGCGGCGGCCGCAACCATCCCCGTAGGCTCTGGCAGTTACTCCGACAGCCGCCCCGCCGGCACGTCGGGCCCGACCACCAACACCGGAGCGCCGGTCACCCCCAAGACCACGCCCGCCGCCAGGGACAAGCCGGTCCCGACCAACGACTGGTGGTCCTCCCTGGCCTTCCAGCGTTACGGCGACAACCCGTACTCCACCCCCATGTACGGCCATCCGCTGACCTACCAGGCCACCGCCGGCGGGCTCGACATCGGCTACCCGACGACGGCCGCCATCGTCGGCGACGGCCGCCAGTACGAGTACGCGCACAAGCGGGACCTCACCCTCGGCCTGAGCGGGCTCAACTCGCCGGACACCAAGGCCGATGCGTGGTCCGACTGGACCGTGACCCCCTACTGGTCGGACGGCACGCGCACCCTGCGCACCACCATCGGCCACGGCATGCCGTTCGTCTACGCCAAGGGCTCCGGAGCCGCCGCCCAGATCACCACTGCCGCGGCGCCCACGGTCTTCGCCGACCAGGGCAACGTCCTCGGCATCACGGTCGCGGGCCACCACTACGCGCTGTTCGCCCCCACGGGCAGTGACTGGTCGGTGTCCGGCTCCACCATCACCGCAGGCCTCGGCGCCAAGGACTACTTCTCCCTCGCCGTGCTGCCGTCCACCGACGCACTGGCCACCTACCGGAAGTACGCCTTCAGCTTCGTCACCGGCTCCCAGGCGAGCTGGAGCTACACCGGCGGCAACTCCCGGGCCACGTACACCCTGACCACCGAGGCGAAGGAGGGCACCGAGCGCGGGACGCTCCAGGCGCTCTACCGCCACCAGTGGATGAACAGCACCGATCCGCTGACGTCGTACACCTACGTCTCACCGCGCGGGACGATGAAGGTGCGCGAGTCCGCGTCCTTCACCACCAGCCAGAAGGCGTCCGCCGTGCTGCCCGGGCTGCCGAAGACCAACGCCGTCGACACCGCACGGCTGCGCGGCTACCTCAACGAGGTCGCGAACGCGGCCGACCCCTTCTCGGGCTACACCGACACCTACTGGACGGGCAAGGCGCTCGGCCGTCTCGCCCAACTGGTCCCCCTCGCCGACCAGATCGGCGAGACCGCCACCCGCGACAAGCTCATCGGACTGCTCAAGGGCCGGCTCCAGGACTGGTTCACCGCGGGCGGCGTCAGCGAGTTCAGCTACGACAAGGCGTGGAAGACGCTCACCGGGTACCCCGCCTCGTACGGCAGCGACACCGAACTCAACGACCACCACTTCCACTACAGCTACTACATCTACGCGGCCGCGATCGTCGCCCAGTACGACCAGGCATGGGCCGCCGACTCCGCCTGGGGCGGCATGGTGAAGACCCTGGTACGGGACGCGGCCAACCCCAGCCGTACCGACTCCGCCTTCCCCTTCCTGCGCGGCTTCGACGTGTACGCCGGCCACAGCTGGGCCTCCGGGCACCAGGGCTTCGCCGCCGGCAACAACCAGGAGTCGTCGTCGGAGTCCATCAACCTCAGCGCGGGCCTCGTGCTGTGGGGCTCGGCCACCGGTGACACCGCTCTGCGCGACCTCGGCACCTATCTGCTCACCACGGAGTCCGAGGCGATCGGGCAGTACTGGTTCGATGCCGACCAGCAGGTCTTCCCGTCCTCCTTCGGCCATGACACGGTCGGCATGGTGTGGGGCAGCGGCGGGGCCTACGCGACCTGGTGGACCGCCAACCCGGAGGAGATCCACGGCATCAACGTCCTGCCCGTGACCGGTGGTTCGCTCCACCTGGGGGGCGAGAAGGCCGCGATCCGGCGCAACATCGCCGAGATGGAGCGCGAGAACGGCGGCCCTGCCGTCGAATGGCGCGACATCCTCTGGGAGTTCCAGTCGTTCGCGGATCCCGCGGCGGCGAAGGCCAAGTGGGACGCGGGCAACGCCGGATACACGCCCGAACAGGGCGAGTCCAAGGCGCACACCTACCACTGGCTGACCACCCTCGACGCCCTCGGGGCACCCGACGCGACGGTCACCGGGGACATCCCGACGTCCGCCGTGTTCACCAAGGGGACGGCACGGACCTACGCCGCGCACAACCACGGCTCCACGGCCCGCACGGTGACGTTCTCCGACGGCAAGACGCTCTCCGTACCGGCGCGTTCGACGGCGACCGGCACCGGCACCGGAACCGGCTCCGGCGACCCGGACCCCGACCCGGACCCCGATCCGCCGACCGGGAACACCTTCCAGCTCCGTACGGGAGGAACGCTGACCACCGCGACCGGTGGCACGGCCGGCAGTGACACGATCGCCTCCGCGGGCGGCGGCAACCACGACGGCACCCCGAACCAGCCGCTCGTCTACCAGGCCAAGCAGGTCAACGGCACGGTCACCCCCGGCGCCGCCACCGCCTTCCGTCTCCAGCTCGACGCGGGTACGGCGGTCGGCCTCGGCCAACAGGCCCGGGTCAGCTACGACTTCACGGGCGACGGCACCTTCGACCGCACCGAGACCTACCAGTACTTCGCCACCGACCCGGTGGCGGGCTGGGAGGAGTACGCCCAGTCGCGCGGGCTGCGGTCGGCGACGGGAAGTCTCGGTGACCTGAGGAACGGAACCGTACGGCTGGAGGTGTGGCACGCCATCGGCAACGGCACCGCGAAGCTCCAGACCGGCACGGACAGGTCGGTGCTGGTGATTCCCTTCGGCTGAGCCGGCAGGGTCGGCGGATCGCGCCGGCGCCGCGTGCACCGGGCCACCACCGGTGCGCGCGGCGCCACATCGAGCGATGCGCGCCGGCACTGCGATGCGCGCCGGCACTGCGATGCGCGCCGGCACTGCGATGCGCGCCGGCACTGTGTGCGGCGGGCACCCGGCCTTCTCAGGCCGAGGCCCGCCGCACAAGCGTGGTCGGGGTGATGACCGAGGCGGGAGCGCCCATGTGCTCCACACCCTCGTTCAGTACGCGCATCAGCAGCCGCACCATGAGCCGGCCCATGCCCTCGATGTCCTGGCGGACCGTTGTCAGCGGCGGGTCGGTCGACTCGACGACCGAGGCCATGTCGTCGAACCCCACCACCGCCACGTCCTGTGGCACCCGAAGTCCCCGCTCCCGCAGGGTCCGCAGCGCGCCGGAGGCCATCAGGTCGTTGGAGGCGAACACGGCGTCGAGACCGGGGCGCCGGTCGAGCAGTTCCGCCATCGCGCGGGCGCCGCTCTCCACGGTGAAGTCGCCCTGGCTGACGAGGTCGGGGTCGGCGTCGAGCAGCACGTCCCGGTAGCCGTCGACCCGGTCGAGAGCGGAGGTCTGGTCGCGCGGCCCCGCGATGTGCGCGATGTGCTCGCGGCCGAGCGAGACCAGATGCCGCACGGCCTCCCGGGCGCCGCCGCGGTTGTCGCAGTCGACATAGGGGAGGGCGAGACCCGAGGTGGCACCGGGCCAGCCCGGACGGCCGCCGAAGACGGTCGGCACCTTGACCCGGCTGATGATGGAGGGCAGTTCGTCGTCGTTGTGCAGCGAGAAGGCCAGCGCGCCGTCCACATGACCGCCGCCGAGATAGCGGGCGATCCGGTCGTGGTCGCCGGGGCCCTCGACCCAGAGCAGCACCAACTGGGAGTCGTGCGCGGTGAGCTCCCGGCTGATACCGCGTACCTGCTGCTCGAAGAAGGGGTCCGAGAAGATCCTGAACTCCGGCTCGGCGATGATCACGGCGACCGCGCCGTTGCGCCGGGTCACCAGGGTGCGGGCCGCGTGGTTCGGTACGTAGCCGAGTTCCTCGACCGCCTGGCGCACCTTGTCCACCAGCGGCCGGCGCACCCCGGCGCCGCCGTTGACGACCCGGGAGGCCGTGGCCCGGGAGACGCCGGCGCGCGCGGCGACGGCTTCCAGCGTGGGACGGGACCCAGTGGTCTGCTCGGGCAAGGCGGATGCTCCTCGGCTGGGTCGGTCGGCTGCGGCGGATGACAGCGGGAAAGCGCTGCCGGTATCAGGATATCCGGGCGCGAGCGAGCCGCTGAGAGCGCTTCCATCCGCTCGGACCGGGTGATGGTCCGCGAGGCGCGCCGGCGGACCGCGGGCAACACGCTTCCGTCCTCCCGCCGGCCATCGACCCCGTCTGTCCCCTCCGGCGCACCGATGCCCTGATTGCCCCCTGATTGCCCTCTGTCGCAGGGAAGTTGACGGGAGTAGCTTCCCGCCCATGCCGATACGCGCGGGGGGCACCCGCTTGACGTGCAGATCGCTGGTGGTGGCGGCCTCGGCCGCCCTGATGGCCGTGACGCTCACGCCGGCGGGCGCCCAGAGCGCCCCGCTGCGGGAGAGCAAACCGGTCCACTCCTACGAGAACGCGATCCGGGAATCCGTGTGGGTGGACACCCGGCTCGACGGTGACGGCGACGGGAAGAGCGACCGGGTCGCCGTGGACATCGTCCGGCCCCGGGAACCGGCACAGCGGGGCCGGAAGATCCCGGTGATCATGGACGCCAGCCCCTACTACTCCTGCTGCGGCCGCGGCAACGAGAGCCAGCTCAAGACGTACGACGCGGACGGGAACCCGGTCCAGTTCCCGCTCTACTACGACAACTTCTTCGTCCCGCGCGGCTATGCGTTCGTCGCTGTCGACCTCGCCGGCACCAACCGCTCCGACGGCTGCGTCGACGTCGGAGGCCGCTCCGACGTCCAGTCCGCCAAGGCCGTCGTCGACTGGCTGAACGGCCGCGCCCGCGGTTACACCACCAGGACCGGGAGCGAGCGCGCGGGAGCCGGCTGGAGCAACGGCCGGACCGGCATGATCGGCAAGAGCTACGACGGCACCATCGCCAACGGCGTCGCCGCCACCGGAGTCGAGGGCCTGGAGACGATCGTCCCGATCGCGGCCATCTCCTCCTGGTACGACTACTACTTCGCCAAGGGCGCGCCCCTCTACGACTCGGGCCCCGAGTGGCTGTCCGACTACGTCGAGAGCCCCGACGCCCGCTCGCGCTGCCAGGCCGTTCAGCAACGCCTGGTGGACGAGGCACCGCGCACCGGAGACCTCACCCGTCTGTGGAGCGAGCGCGACTACGTCCGTGACGCCGGCAAGGTGCGCGCCAGCGTCTTCGCCGTGCACGGCATGCAGGACCTCAACGTCCGCTCCAAGCACTTCGGCCAGTGGTGGGACGCGCTCGGTGACGAGGGTGTCGAGCGCAAGGTGTGGCTGTCGCAGACAGGGCACGTCGACCCGTTCGACTTCCGGCGCGGCGAGTGGGTGAAGACGCTGCACCGCTGGTTCGACCACTACCTGCTCGGTTACGACAACGGCATCGAACGCGAACCCATGGCCGACGTCGAACGCGCCCCCGACCAGTGGTCCACCGACCGTGTCTGGCCGCCGCGCGCCACGGACGCCACCACACTGCGCCCCGGCACCGGCACCGCACCCGGGGTCGGCACGCTCGGCCTGCGCCCCGCCCGCCCCGGCGCGAGCGAGACCTTCACCGACGACCGCACGAAGGACGAGACCGATTGGGCCGCCCGGATCGACCTCCCGACCCCGGACAAGGCCGGGTTCATCAGCCGGCCGCTCGGGCGCGATCTGCGGCTCTCGGGCTCCTCGACGGTGAAGGTGACCGTCACCCCGAACACCACCAGCGCGCATCTGTCCGCGGTGCTCGTCGACCTCGGCCCGGACACCATCCGCGACTACGCGGCCGCCGGCGAAGGCATCACCACCCTTCCCGAGCGCACCTGCTGGGGTGCGACAGCCCCCGGCGACAGCCCCTGCTTCAAGGAGACCCGGGCCCGCACGGCCGATGTGGACCACACCGTCTTCAGCCGTGGCTGGGCCGATCTCGGCAACCACGCCTCCGCCGCCCGGGGCCGGCCGCTGACACCCGGCAGGGCGTACACCATCACGCTCGACCTGCACGCCAGTGACCATGTCGTCCCGGCCGGTCACCGGCTGGCCCTCATCGTCGCCGGGACGGACCGGGACCTGATCGACCCGCCGGCGAGCACCCCGACGATGCGCGTCGACCTGGCCCGCACCTCGGCCTCGCTGCCGATCGTCGGCGGCGCCCCGGCCTTCGTACGCGCCACGGCTCCCTCGGCCGTCCCGCCGGCACCCCGCGACTCCCGGCCCGGCGGTGTCGCCGAACCGCGTCCGTTCCGTCCGATTCCCTCAGGGGGCAGCCGATGAGAGCACCACTGCGCACGCTCGCCCTCGCCGTGACAGCGGCCGCCGTGGCCGTACCGCTGATCACGGCGCCCGCCGAGGCGGCCCACCGGCCGCCGCGGACGGGCTTCGAGATCAGCAACGGCGCGCGCTGGACCGGCCAGACGGAGGAGCAGGCGTTCCTGCGCGCCGTCGACCGCGGCAGCGACCGGGTCTCGGTCGCCCGCATCGGGACGACCAAGGAGGGCCGGCCGCTCCAACTCGTCCGGATCGGCGCCCGGCACGCCGCAAGCACGGTCCTGCTGATCTGCGCTCAGCACGGCGACGAACCCTCCGGCCGGGACGCCTGCCTCACCACGATCCGCGACCTCGCCCACGCCGGCGACCGGAAGACCCGCGGTCTGCTGTCCCGGACCCGGATCCTCGTCGTCCCGACGGCCAACCCGGACGGCCGGGCCGCCGACACCCGCGGCAACTCCGACGGCGTCGACATCAACCGCGACCACATCGCGCTGAAGACCGCCGAGGGGCGGGCCATCGCCGCCGTCCTGCGCGACGAACGGCCGGACATCGTCTACGACCTGCATGAGTACGGCGCGACTCCGCCGTACTACGACAAGGACCTCTTCGACCTCTGGCCGCGCAACCTCAACACCCATGCCCGCGTCCACGACGAGTCGCGGACGCTCTCCGAGCGCTATGTGCGGCCCGCCGCACACGACGAAGGCCACACCACGGGCACGTACGGGATCTGGACCGACCCCGTCACCGGCGATCCGATCAAGCAGACCGCGGGCGACGGCCAGGAGCGCATCCTGCGCAACGCCTCAGGCGTCAAGAATGCCCTGGGCCTGCTCATCGAGAGCCGTGTCGACCCCATGACCGAGGAGGAGAAGGCGGACGCGGCCCTCAACAACCGACGCCGTGTCGGCAGTCAGCTGGCAGCCCTCGGCGGACTGTTCTCCTTCGCCGACGAACGGCGCGGCCGGATCGAGGCGGCGACGACCGCGGCCGCTCTCGCCGGATTCCGGGACCGCGGCCCGGTCTATCTCGGCGGCGCCGACAACGACCCGGCGACACCGGAGGAGACACTCGCCGACCCGCCCTGCGGCTACCGCCTGGGCGCCGCGCAGTTTGCGGATGTGAGGGACGAACTCGCCCTGCACGGTGTCGTCTCGCAACCGGACGGTCACGGTGCGTTCGTACCGCTGCGGCAGTCCCGACGCCAGCTGGTGCCCCTGTTGCTGGATTCCCGGGCGACTTACCACCTCACATCGGGAGAACCAACGTCCGCCTGTTGACGTGGGTGGCGCGGATCACATGTGGTACGGGGTAGCGGAAGCGAAAGCAGGTTTGTCCCGAGCAATCCGTGAAAGGTGCCGCTTGTGTCGCACGAACCAGAACCGGAGGGCCGGGAGGAGCAGCTGGTGCCAGCTGATCTTCCCGGTTCTCCCCACGAGACCGAGCGCCCTACGACGGACCGGGTGGTCTTCGGATTCACTGCCGTACTCACCCTCGCCTTCGTGGTGTGGGGCGCCGTAGCCACCGATGCGCTCGAGAGCGTGTCCAGCAAGATGCTGAACGGACTGATCCACAACGGCGGCTGGGCCTTCGTCCTGGCCGCCTCCGGATTCGTCGTCTTCGCCCTCTGGCTGGCGATCAGCCGCTACGGCAAGATCCCACTCGGCCAGGAGGGCGAGGGCCCGGAGTTCAAGACGGTCTCCTGGGTCGCCATGATGTTCAGCGCCGGTATGGGCATCGGCCTGATGTTCTACGGAGTGAGCGAACCGCTCGCCCACTTCACCTCGCCCCCACCGGGCACCGCCCCCGCCGACTCGGCGGCTGCGATGCAGACGGCGATGGCCACCACGCTCTTCCACTGGACCCTGCACCCGTGGGCGATCTACGCGGTCGTCGGACTCGCGATCGCCTACAGCACCTTCCGCCGGCGCCGCCGTCAGACGATCAGCGCGGTCTTCGTGCCGCTCATCGGCGAGAAGCAGTCGCACGGCCCCACCGGCCGGGTCATCGACATCCTGGCGATCTTCGCGACGCTGTTCGGCTCGGCGGCATCCCTCGGCCTCGGCGCCCTGCAGATCGGCAGCGGCTTCACCGAGCTGGGCTGGATGGACAAGGTCGGCACCGGACTCCTCGTCGGCATCATCGCGGTGCTGACACTGGCGTTCGTCCTGTCCGCCGTCTCCGGTGTGGAGAAGGGCATCCAGTGGCTGTCCAACACCAACATGGTGCTGGCGCTGCTGCTCGTGGTGTTCGTCTTCATCGCGGGCCCGACGATCATCATCCTCGACCTGCTGCCCACCTCCATCGCGGCCTACTTCGGGGAGCTGCCGGAGCTGGCCGGACGCACCGAGGCGTCCAGCGGCAAGGGTGTCGCGGACTGGCTGGGCAGCTGGACGGTCTTCTACTGGGCCTGGTGGATCTCGTGGACGCCGTTCGTCGGCATGTTCATCGCGCGCATCAGCCGCGGGCGGACGATCCGTCAGTTCGTCGGCGGCGTCATCCTGGTCCCGAGCACCGTCAGCCTGATCTGGTTCGCGGTCTTCGGCGGCACGGCGATGAAGCTCCAGGAGAACAAGCAGCTCGGCGACGAGACCACGCCCGAGGGCCAGCTCTTCGCGGTGCTCCAGCAGTACCCGATCGCCACCGTCATGAGCCTGCTCGTGATGATCCTCGTCGGCATCTTCTTCGTGTCCGGCGCGGACGCCGCGTCGATCGTGATGGGCACGCTCTCCCAGAAGGGCTCGTTCGAGCCGACCAAGCTGGTCGTCGTCTTCTGGGGCGTGGTGACCGGCGCCGTCGCTGCGATCATGCTGCTCATCGGCAACGGCAAGGGCGACGCGCTCGCCGGTCTGCAGAATCTGACGATCCTGGTGGCCGCGCCCTTTGTGCTCGTGATGATCGGCATGTGCGTGGCGCTGATGCGCGACCTGCGCCACGACCCGCTGATCGTGCGCGGCGAGATGGGTGCGGAGGTCGTGGAGTCCGCGGTCATCGCGGGACACCACAAGTACGACGGTGACTTCGAGATCCGTATCGGCCCCGGAGTCGGTCCCGACGACGACCGGAGCCCCGTGGAGCCCTGACGCCCCAGGTGAGTTCGCAGGACCGGACGCCGTCCGGAGCCGCAGCCCGGCTCCGGACGGCGTCCGGTTTCGTGTCGGACGAGTGCGGTGGGTTGTCGGCGGTTCAGCTCTGCTCGACGGGGGCCGCTGCCGGTGTGGCAGAGGTTGCGCGTCGGGGACGGTGCAGCTCTGCTCGCCAAGGGCCTCCGCCGGTGCGGCAGAGGTTGCGCGTCGGGGACGGTTCAACTCTGCTCCTCATGGGCTCCGCCGGTGCGGCAGACGGTTGCCCGTCGGCGAGGCTTCAGTTCCTCTCCACGAGCGCCGCTGCCGCCTCGGCACACCCCCACGCCACCGTCACCCCGGCCCCGCCGTGCCCGTAGTTGTGCACCACCACACCGCCACCCGGCAGCCGCTCCGCCTCGATGCGTACGCCCGTGGCCCTCGCCGGACGCAGCCCCACCCGGTGGCCGAGAATCCGGGCCTCCGCGATCTCGGGCCGGAACCGGGCACAACGCGCCACGATCGCCTCCGCCGTCGCCGGATCGGGCTCCGTGCGCCAGTCCCCGTCCCCGGCGGTGCCGCCGAGGACGAGCCGACCTGGCTGCGGAAAGAAGTACGTGCTCTCGGCGGAGCCGCCCTTGGCCAGGACGAACCACTCGTCGATGCCCGGGTTCTCCACCAGCACCAGCTGCCCGCGCACCGGCTGGACCCCGGCGTCGGGCACCAGTGCACGGGCGCCCAGCCCCGTGCAGTTCACCACCACCCGCCCCGCGACGGCCGCCTCGGCGAGAGAACGGACGTCACGGACCTCGACCGCGCCGCCCGCGCTCTCGAAACGCCGCCGCAGCCGGCGCAGATGGGCGGGCATGTCGATCAGCGGGAGCCGCGCCCGCACCCCCTCCCGGTGGCCGGGCGGCAACTCGCCCCGTTCCGCGGCCCGTAGCCCCTCCACCTGGGCCGACCAGGGGCCGAGACGCGCCACCGGTTGGTCGGCGATGACACCCGCGACCAGACGCACCCCGGTCTCCTCGGGCCGCTCGGCCAGCTCCCGGTACACCCGCAGTGTCGCCGTCGCCCACTCGCCGACCCGTTCCGCCGGCTCGATCCGGTACGGCCACCACAGCGCACCCGCCACCGCGGACGTGGTCTCCTCCGCCGCGTCCCGCGTCCACAGGCGCACCCGCCGGCCGCTCTCCGCCAGCACCACGGCGGTCGTCAGCCCGATGACGCCGCTCCCGACCACCAGCACATCGCCGCTCATGCAGGGACCGTAGCGAAGCAGGGCGGAGCGCACGCGGGGTATGCCGACGATCGCGACTCCGGTAGGTCCACCAGCGGCGCCCCGGCGTGAGGAGCACCGCTCCGCTCCGACCCGGCCGGGCGGTCCACCGGGACCCGGCCCCGTTAGGATCGCGGTCTGATGACTGCCACTCTCGTCGCCAAGGATCTCGCCGCAGGACACGGCGACCGTACGCTCTTCGCCGAGCTGGACCTCGTCGTCGCACCCGGCGACGTGATCGGCCTGGTCGGCGCCAACGGAGCCGGAAAGTCGACACTGCTGCGGATGCTCGCCGGTCTCGACCGGCCCGAGGAGGGCGAGCTCAAGCTCTCGCCGCCCTCCGCCACGGTCGGGCACCTCCCGCAGGAGCCGGAACGCCGCCCCGGCGAGACCGTGCGGCAGTTCCTGGCCCGTCGCACCGGTGTCGCCGCCGCGCAGGAGGCCATGGACGAGGCGACCCAGGCGCTCGTCGACGGCGCACCCGGCGCCGACGACGCGTACGCCACGAGTCTGGAGCGCTGGCTCGGACTCGGCGGGGCCGACCTCGACGAGCGCGCCGATGAGGTCGCCGGCACCCTCGGGCTGACCGTGGGACTCGACCTCCCCATGACCGCACTCTCCGGAGGCCAGGCGGCACGCGCGGGACTGGCATCCCTGCTGCTCTCGCGCTACGACGTCTTCCTGCTCGACGAGCCGACCAACGACCTCGACCTGGACGGCCTGGAGCGGCTGGAGGCGTTCGTCCGCGGACTGCGGGCCGGCACGGTCGTCGTCAGTCACGACCGCGAGTTCCTCACTCGCACGGTCACGAAGGTCCTCGAACTCGACCTCGCGCAGCAGCAGATCACCCTGTACGGCGGCGGCTACGCGGCCTATCTGGAGGAACGGGAGACGGCCCGCCGGCACGCCCGCGAGGGCTACGAGGAGTACGCCGACAAGCGGGCCGCCCTCGAAGGCCGCGCGCAGATGCAGCGGTCCTGGATGGACAAGGGCGTCAAGAACGCCCGCCGCAAGGCGAGCGACAACGACAAGATCGGCCGCAAGTTCCGCAGCGAGGCGAGCGAGAAGCAGGCGGCCAAGGCCCGCCAGACGCAGCGGATGATCGAACGGCTCGACGTCGTCGACGAGCCGCGCAAGGAGTGGGAACTGCGGATGGAGATCGCGTCCGCCCCGCGCTCCGGATCGGTCGTCGCCACCCTGCGCGAGGCGGAGGTGCGCCGCGGCGACTTCCGGTTCGGGCCGGCCTCGCTCCAGATCGATTGGGCGGACCGGGTCGCCATCACCGGCGCCAACGGTTCCGGCAAGTCCACTCTCCTCGCCGCCCTGCTCGGACGCCTGCCCCTCGACTCGGGCCAGGCCTCGCTCGGCTCGGGCGTCGTCGTCGGCGAGGTCGACCAGGCCCGTGGGCTGTTCTACGGCACCGAGAAGCTGCTCGACGCCTTCTGCGCGGCCGTCCCGGACACCGAACCGGCCGATGTACGCACCCTGCTGGCCAAGTTCGGACTCAAGGCCACGCATGTGCTGCGCCCGGCTACGACCCTCTCGCCGGGGGAGCGCACCCGCGCCGCCCTGGCGCTGCTCCAGGGACGCGGTGTCAATCTCCTCGTGCTCGACGAGCCGACGAACCACCTGGACCTGCCCGCGATCGAGCAGCTGGAGACGGCCCTCGACTCGTACCAGGGCACTCTCCTGCTGGTCACGCACGACCGGCGGATGCTCGACGCGGTCCACACCACGCGCCGTGTCGAAGTGGCCGACGGCAAGGTCACCGAGCTCTCCTGACGGCGGATCCCGGGGTTCCCGGGGAGCAACGGCCGAGGAGACCGGCCCGTACCGGTGTCACGCACGCGTCCGGGTAGCGTCCCGGGACGGCAACAGCGGGGCTGTACGCGACAACCTTCGGTACCCCTTGCGGATCTACTCCCGTGACCGGCCCGGTGAATGGGCAGAAATCATGAAACGGGGTACCCAGAATGTTCCGCACTTCCCGTCGTTCCGGCCGTCGTGTCGCGGCCGTCCTCGGACTGGGGCTTTCGCTCGCCGCCGTCTCCCCGGCCTCCGCAGCCCCCACCGTGGACGTCAACGGCCGCTGGACCGCGAAGGAGATCCACACCTTCCTCGACCGGTTCTACGGCGAGCCCGGGCCCTCCGGGGCGGACCGCAGGAACCGTGTCTCCGACCTGCTCAAGGAGAAGGCGGCCGCCAACCCCGGCCTCGACGTCCTGCTCTGCGCGCAGAACGCGCCGCGGTCGATCGACGTCGGCAAGGTGACCACCGCGCAGTCCGCGCGGGTCGGCTGGGCCACCGTGACGACCCACTGGGGCGACCACGGCGAGGTCACCGCGGAACTGTGCGCCCTGGTGGACCTGGACGCCTCGAAGCCGCTGAAGCTCCTCGACGTGGAGTGCTCGCCGGAGAGCTGACCCCGCCGGACAGCCGGCCGCACGGAAGCCGGCCTGCCCGATGACCGGCCGGGAACGCCCGCCGGAAGGCCGACCGGCCCGGAGAGGGCGGCCCGCCGGAAGGTCGACCGGCCCCGGAGGCCAGCCCCTGTCCGGCACATGCGAAGGGGCCCCGCAGTCACCCTCCTGCGGGGCCCCTTCGGCGTGCTGAGGAGCGTCAGCGCCCCCGGCCCGGGTCCGTGAGACCCGCACGCCGCAGTGCGTCCGCCATCGCGCTGTTCGCCGGGGGAGGGGCCTGCCGGTCCCCGCCGCGGCCGCCGCCCTGCTGACGGCGCTGCTGGGGCGCACGCCCGCCGCGCTCACCGCGCTGCTGGCGCGGTCCGCCGGCCGGCGCCTTGGGGGCGGCCTCGTCCTCCAGCCTCAGGGTCAGCGAGATCCGCTTGCGCGGGATGTCGACGTCGAGCACCTTCACCTTCACCACGTCGCCGGGCTTGACCACGTCCCGCGGGTCCTTGACGAAGGTCTTCGACATGGCGGAGACATGGACGAGGCCGTCCTGGTGGACACCGATGTCGACGAACGCGCCGAACGCCGCCACGTTGGTCACCACGCCCTCGAGGATCATCCCCGACGTCAGGTCGCCGATCTTCTCGACACCGTCCTTGAAGGTGGCCGTCTTGAAGGCGGGCCGCGGGTCGCGCCCCGGCTTCTCCAGCTCTCGCAGGATGTCCGTCACCGTCGGCAGTCCGAACGTGTCGTCGACGAAGTCGGCCGGCCTCAGCGAGCGCAGCACCGGCGCGTTGCCGACCAGCGAGGCGACCTGCTCGCCCGCCGTCTTCACCATCCGGCGCACCACCGGATAGGCCTCCGGGTGCACGCTGGAGGCGTCGAGTGGATCGTCCCCGTCGCGGATCCGCAGGAAGCCCGCGCACTGCTCGTACGCCTTCGGGCCGAGCCGTGGGACGTCCTTGAGCGCCTTGCGGGAGCGGAAGGGGCCGTTGGCGTCGCGGTGGGCGACGATGTTCTCCGCGAGGCCCGCGCCGATGCCCGACACCCGGGAAAGCAGCGGTGTGGACGCGGTGTTGACGTCGACACCGACGCCGTTCACACAGTCCTCGACGACCGCGTCCAGCGAGCGTGAGAGCTTCACCTCGGACAGGTCGTGCTGGTACTGGCCGACGCCGATCGACTTGGGGTCGATCTTCACGAGCTCGGCCAGCGGGTCCTGGAGGCGGCGCGCGATAGACACCGCGCCACGCAGCGACACATCGAGGCCCGGCAGTTCCTGCGAGGCGAACGCGGATGCCGAGTACACGGAGGCGCCCGCCTCCGAGACCATCACCTTGGTGAGGTTCAGCTCCGGGTGCCTGGTGATCAGTTCGCCGGCGAGCTTGTCGGTCTCGCGGGAGGCCGTGCCGTTGCCGATGGCGACCAGGTCGACCGCGTGCTCCTCGGCGAGCCGTGCCAGCTTCGCGAGGGACTCGTCCCACTTGTTCGCGGGGACGTGCGGATAGATCGTGTCGGTGGCGACGACCTTGCCGGTCGCGTCGACCACGGCCACCTTCACACCCGTACGGAATCCCGGGTCCAGACCCAGCGTCGCGCGCGTACCGGCGGGGGCGGCCAGCAGGAGATCGCGCAGATTCGCGGCGAAGACCCGTACCGCCTCGTCCTCGGCGGCCGTGCGCAGCCGCAGCCGCAGATCGATCCCGAGGTGCACCAGGATCCGCGTCCGCCAGGCCCAGCGCACCGTGTCCGCCAGCCACTTGTCGGCCGGACGGCCGCGGTCGGCCACCCCGAAACGACGGGCGACCATGTTCTCGTAGGCGGACGGGCCGGGCTGCTCGGACGGCTCCTCCGGCTCCAGCGACAGGTCGAGAACGTCCTCCTTCTCGCCCCGGAACATCGCCAGCACCCGGTGCGAGGGGAGCGCGGTGAACGCCTCCGCGAAGTCGAAGTAGTCGGCGAACTTCGCGCCCGCCTCCTCCTTGCCGTTCCGCACCTTCGCCGCCAGCCGGCCGCGCGTCCACATCCGTTCACGCAGTTCGCCGATCAGATCGGCGTCCTCGGAGAACCGCTCGGTGAGGATCGACCGCGCACCCTCCAGCGCCGCGGCGGCGTCCGCCACGCCCTTGTCGGCGTCGACGAACGCGGCGGCGGCCGACAGCGGATCCACCGACGGGTCGCCCAGCAGCCCCTCGGCCAGCGGCTCCAGCCCGGCCTCGCGGGCGATCTGCGCCTTGGTGCGCCGCTTGGGCTTGAACGGCAGGTAGATGTCCTCCAGACGCGCCTTGGTGTCGGCGGCCCGGATCTGCGCTTCCAGCGCCTCGTCCAGCTTGCCCTGCTCGCGTACGGACTCCAGGACCGCGGTCCGGCGCTCCTCCAGCTCGCGCAGATAGCGCAGCCGCTCTTCGAGCGTGCGCAGCTGCGCGTCGTCGAGCAGCTCCGTCGCTTCCTTGCGGTAACGCGCGATGAACGGCACGGTCGAGCCGCCGTCGAGCAACTCCACGGCCGCTCTGACCTGCCGTTCCCGTACGCCGATTTCCTCGGCGATCCTGCCTTCGATGGACGTCGTCACGGTTCCCCGACTCGCCTTCTCGTGCTGGCAATGCTTGAGAGTGCATTGTGCCGGGTGGCCGGGGGCCGTGTCGCGCGCCGCCTCACACGCGGTGGGTGCGCCGTCCGCCGCCGGACGCACCGCCGAAGAGCTTGGCGAGCAGGCGGAAGGGCAGCGTGACCACCGTGGCGATGGCGGAGCCGACGGTACGAAGTGCGTCTGCGATGGCGCGCACGAGAACCTCCAGTGTCGATGACCTTGCACCGGTCGGGTTGCCGTGATGATCCCCGGCAAACGTCGTCAGCAGACGCGCACTGCCGGGGACGGGACCACCGGTCGTCAGCCGACGGCGTCCGACGGGAAGGCACCCGCCGACAGCGCCTGCGTCAGGAACCCGCGCGCGAGGTCGGTGAGCCGCTCGACGCCCTCGGCACCCAGATGTTCGTACGGGGCGCGGTCGATCCGGTCCGTGAGGTCCTCCAGCTCCGCCCTCAGCGCGGTGCCGGTTTCGGTCAGTTCACCCTCCGGGGAGAGCAGACCGCGCTCCCGCAGCCGGCCCTCGGCCGCCTCCCAGTCCGTCCGCCGCCAGCCGCGCGTCGCGAGGATCCAGCGCGGGGCCATGCCACGCCCTGTGGCGGTGTGGCTCACCAGCGCCTCCAGCGGGTCCAGCTCCATGGCCAGCAGAGCCGCGAGATGACCGTCGCCGCGGTGTTCGCGCAGCAGGGTCGCGGCGTGCCAGTACGCGAGATGCGGTTCGTCGGGGACGGGCAGATCGGCGTGCGCGGCGTACAGCGGCCGGGCGTGGCGCGTGCACGCCTCGGCGGCGCGCAGCGCCAGCTCGGCGGCCTCGGCCAGCTCCTTGGAGGCGATCGCCTCGGCGCCCAGCAGCCGCCGCATCGTGGTGTCCACGGCGCGCAGCCGCGCCTGCAGCACCTGCTCGGGCGACGCGCTCTCCCACACCGCCGGCAGGTGCCGGGCGACCAGTTCGTGGTTGAAGTTGTAGAAGGTCGCCGTCACGGCGCCGGGCCCGACCGGCCCCATGGCGGCGGCGCGGGCCGCGAAGTACGCGGCGCTGGAGTCCTCGATGCCGATGCCGGCCATCTCCGACGCCAGGTCGGGCGAGAAGTACACCGTCGAGTGCATGGGATTGAGGGCGTGGTGGCAGCGGCGTCCCGCGCGCGGCAAAGAGGTCATGGGCCCACGTTACCGACTGGTCGGTACGGCTGGGAGGGCGGGTACCCGTGCCGCCGCTCGGCCCGTCGGCCGGGCCCGGCGCCATGGCAGGAAAGGTGGGTTGTTCGTCATTGCGTACACCGGCCGCACGGCAAAGGATGAAGGCATGACCGACCGATCCGTGCTCGTCGTCCTCTTCGACTGTGACGGGCCCCGTGGAGGTCTTCACGGGCGCCGGCAGGGTGACCGGCGGCCGGGGCGGCTACCCGCTGCGGACGGCAGCGCTCCGCGCCGCGCCCGTACGGACGACCAGCGGACTGACCCTGGTCCCGGACACCACCCTCGCCGAGGCTCCGACGCCGCACACCCTGCTCGTCCCCGGCGGACAGGGCACCCGCCGTCCCGACCCGGCCCTGATCGCGTGGCTCCGTGAGAACGGCCCCCGGGCCGAGCGTCTCGTCTCCGTCTGCACCGGGGCGCTGCTGCTCGCCGAGGCCGGTCTGCTCGACGGCCGGCGGGCGGGCCACCACCCACTGGGCCGTCTGCGACCACTTCGCCCGCACCTATCCGCGGGTCGAGGTCGATCCGGACCCGGTCTACGTACGCGACGGACACATCGCGACCTCCGCCGGCGTCACGGCGGGCATCGACCTGACGCTCGCGCTCGTCGAGGAGGACCACGGCCGTGACATCGCGCTGACGGTCGCCCGCCCTGGCACCGGGCCCGCGGAGTACCGCCGCCGCTTCCGCGCCGCGGCGCCGCACACACAACCGCCTGCCGCCGCCCCCTGGCCTGCCGCCACACCCTGACCAGCCGCCGACTCCGGAAGGAAACCCGATGCAGATCGCCATTCTGCTCTTCGACCGCTTCACCTCGCTGGACGCCGTCGGCCCGTACGAACTCCTCGCCCGCGTCCCGGGTGCGGAGACGATCTTCGTCGCCCGGCAGGCCGGCCCGGTACGCAACGACCAGGGCTCGCTCGCCCTGGTCGCCGACCGGGCACTGACGGAGGTGACGACCCCCGACATCGTGCTGGTGCCCGGTGGTCCCGGCGCCCGCGAGGCGATGCGGGACGAGACGGTCCTCGCGTGGCTGCGCGCGGTGGACGCCACCAGCACGTGGACCACGTCCGTGTGCACCGGCTCGCTCGTGCTGGCCGGCGCGGGACTCCTGCGGGGCCGCCGGGCCACCTCGCACTGGCTCGCGCTGGAGGAACTCGTCCCGCTGGGCGCCGAACCGACCGGTGAACGGGTGGTGTTCGACGGGAAGTACGTCACCGCCGCGGGAGTCTCGTCCGGCATCGACATGGCGCTGCACCTGCTGGGCCGGATCGGCGGCGACGAACTCGCCCAGACGGTACAGCTGATGACCGAATACGATCCGCAGCCACCGTACGACGCCGGTTCACCCGACAAGGCCCCGGAGCGGATCGTCGCCCGGTGGCGACGCGGGGCCGAGGGTGTCCCGAGGGGGCAGAACTGACACCGACGGCATCGCGCGGCCCCGCCTCACACGGCCCCGCTCGGACGGCCCTGCCTGACACGGCCCCGCTCGGACGGTCCCGCCTCACACGGTCCAGGTGAAGCGCGGCGCGCGCCGCTCCAGGAAGGCGGCGATGCCCTCGGCCGTGTCGCCGCCGCCGAGCGTCTGCGCCTGCCAGTACGCGTCCCGGTCCGTGCGGCCCGTCGCGAACTCCTTGGCGGCGGCCTGAGTGAGCTGTGAACGCGTCGCCACGACCCGGGTGAACTCCGCCACCCGCTTGCCAAGGTCGCCGGGCGGCAGCACCTCGTCCACCAGCCCGGTGCGCAGCGCCCGTTCCGTGTCGATCAACTCGCCCGAGAACAACAGGTACTTGGCCGCGGAGGGTCCCACCAGGGACACCAGCCGGCGGGTGGAGGAGGACGGGTACACGATGCCGAGCTTCGCCGGGGTCACCCCGAACAGGGCGTCCGTCTCGGCGAACCGCAGATCGCAGGCTGCCGCCAGCTGGCAGCCGCCGCCCACGCAGTAGCCGCGCACGGCCGCGACGGTGGGCTTGGCGAACGCGGCGAGCGCATCCTCGGCCCGCACGGCGAGGTCCTGCGGGCTCTCACCGGGCTCCCGCAACGACGAGATGTCCGCGCCCGCGCAGAAGGTCGGGCCCTCGCCGGTCAGCACGAGAGCGCGGACGGACGCGTCGGCCTCCAGACGCCTGAGCAGCTCAGGCAGCGCCCGCCACATCGCGGCGGTCATGGCGTTGCGCTTGGCGGGATTGCTGATGACGACGGTGGCGACGCCGTCGGCGACGGTGTGCACCAGCCGCGGCCCCGGTTCCGACTGCTCCATGCGCGGATGCTATCCGCCGCGCCCATCGGGTGGTCGCGCAGGTGCGCCGGCTCCCCGCCGGGGTCGACCCGGCCGTGGTCCGAAGGAGATGTCCGATTCCGCCGGAGAAGAGACCAGGAGAAGATCAGGAACAGTCGCGCGCTTGACCCTGTCATACGCACCCGGTCAAAAGGCGTCGATAAGTGCTGACTTCTGTTCAGCGTCCCGGTCCGGACCAACTCACTGCCAACACTGATTACTCGATGGTCGGGAGCAGTCGAGCCGAGGGTGGTGCCGGACTATGGAGAGCCGCGGGAGCGTCCCGGCCCGGCCACTGTCGTACGAGGGCGTCTGGCGCTTCACCGCACCCGCGGTCGACGTGTCGGTCCCCCAAGCGCGACATGCCGTACGTGACCTGCTCAAACGTCAGGGCGTACCGGTCCGGGACGACCTCGTTCAGGGCCTGTTGCTGATCGTCTCCGAGCTGGTGACCAATGCCGTACGGCACGCGGCCCTGCTCTCACCCGAGATCGCCGTCGAGGTCGCCATCGGCACCGAGTGGATCCGGGTCTCGGTGGAGGACAACCACCCCTACCGCCCCAAGGCGCTGGTGACCGACTGGGGGCAGACCGGCGGCCGTGGACTGCTGCTTGTCCGGGAGATCACGCTGGAGGCCGGCGGCTCCTGCGACGTCGAGCACACTGCCGGCGGCGGAAAGATCATCTGGGCGGCACTGCCCCTGCGGCCGGACGCGCGGCCGGCAGCGGTGCAGCAGGACGCCGGCACCGCGCCGCTCTAGCTCCGGCACCGCGCCGCTCCGGCACCGCCCGGCGGGAATCCGCCCCGGCACCGTGCCGCCCGGGTGGTGGTCACCAGCCGCTGGACGGACCCGTGAGTTCCTTGATCGCCGGACGCGCCGCGTCGAGCACCGTCATGAACCACGCCGAGAACGTTCCCTCGGCATGCCGCTCCGCCAGTTCCTGCGGCGTCACGAACGCCGTCTCGCCGACCTCTTCCGGGTTCGGCCGCAGCGGAGCCTGCACCAGACCGACGAAGAGGTGGTTGTACTCCTGCTCCACCAGGCCCGAATCCGGGTCCGGGTGGTTGTAGCGGACCGTGCCCGCCTCGGCGAGCAGCGAGGGCGAGATGCCCAGCTCCTCGTGCGTCCGCCGGGCGGCGGCGGCGAACGGGGCCTCGCCCGGATAGGGGTGTCCGCAGCAGGTGTTCGACCAGACACCGGGGGAGTGGTACTTCCCCGCAGCGCGCCGCTGGAGCAGCAGCCGGCCGTGCTCGTCGAAGAGGAACACGGAGAACGCCCGGTGCAGCCGGCCGGGAGCCTGGTGGGCCGAGAGCTTCTCAGCGGTGCCGACGGTATTGCCGTCCTCGTCGACCAGTTCGAGCAGGATCGCTGGTGAGACGCCGTTCGGCATGCTGTTCGTGGCGGTGGCGGGTGAGGTCGGCATAACCATCCTTCGCGTCGGTCCTCGGCCCTCGGGGGCCTGCCCAGTCTGCCGTACAAAAGCGGCTTGTCCGCACTTCGGCAGTCCGGGCATGTCCGTCCCCGCCGCGCCGGCGTGCGGCGGGGACGGTTTCGTGCATCAGACGCCGAAAGCCTCCGGGTAGCGGATCGTGCCCCGCGGCACATCGGCGGAACCGTCGAGCGCAAGGGCCATCATGGCCTCATCCGGTACCTCGAAAGATGGCCGGATCCCGTACTGCGAAGCAGGTTCGAAACCGAACCGTGGATAGTAGTCCGGATGGCCGAGGACCAGGACCAATGGTTCCCCCTGCATCCGGGCCACATCGAGTACCGCACGCACGACGGCCTGGCCCGCTCCGCCGCGCTGGTGCTCCGGTGACACGGCGACCGGCGCCAGGGCCAGAGCCGGGGCGTCGCCGACATGGCAGCGGGTGAGCAGCGCGTACGCGGCGACCGAGCCGTCCGGCGCCTCGGCGACGTACGACATGCCCGGCACCCATGCCCCCGCGTCCCGCCGCAGGGCGTCCACGAGCCCCGCCTCCTGCGCGGTGGGGAAGGCGGACGCGTTGACCGCACGGACCGCCGGGACGTCGTCCGCCGTCTCCGGCCTGGTGCGCCACCGTGGATCGGCGGCCCGTAGCACGTAGCCGGTGTAGCCGTACTCCGTGCCCAGCTCGCGGCGTACGGCGATCTCCTCCCGGGTGGCGGCGAGCGCCTCCGTCATACCCGGAGCGGAGGGGTCGGCCGCGTCGGCGCGGACGCCGAGCGGCCCGTAGTACTCCTCCCAGTCACTCTCGGGCTGGTGGTGCACCCCGAGAACGTGGTAGCCCGCCGCGACGGCCGCGGCGATGTTCTCGCGGCCCGTGCGCAGCGGATAGTGCTGGTCCCAGAAGGCGCGGGCGTCGGCCGACGGGGTGCCGGTCGTCCACTCGCACTCGGTGACCACGAGCGCGCCGCCCGGAGCGAGCAGCCGCCGCCACCGCCGCAGGGCGGTGGCGAAACCGATGCTGTAGGCGGAGCTCTCGGCCCAGACGAGATCGAACGAGCCGTCGGGGAACGGGAGATCGGCCATGTCGGCCGCGACGGTGCTGATCGCGTCGCCGAGCCCGCGGGCTTCGGCGCTCTGCCGCAGCTCGTCGAGGAACGGCTGACGCAGATCGACCGCGGTCACCCGGGCGCCGGCCTCGGCGGCCAGCAGGAGGGCGGCGCGGCCGGGGCCGCAGCCGAGATCGAGCACCCGCGGAGTGGCGGGCAGCGGGCCGGCGAGCGCCGCGAGGGCGAGCAGCCGGCGAGTGGTGTCGTCAGAACCTGGACCCTGCCGCGGAAGACCGTGGTGCAGGGCGAAGAAGGCGTCGTGCATGACGTTGTCGGACAACGTGGAAACCCTTGCGTGTGTGCGGGTTCCGGCCGACGTATGAGATACGGGTCAGCCGGTGACCCGGAAGCCGAGGACGGACCGGGGGCTGCACACGGCAGCCGTCGCTGCGACGGTCATCAACTCAGCTCCTCTCAGGCGTCGCGCCACCCTAACAGCCCGGCGCACGGCCGTCAGTGGCACAGCCGGGCCTCGTGCTCGGCATGGCCGACGGGCTCCAGCTGGAAGGTGCAGTGCTCCACGTCGAAGTGGCCGCCGATGCACCCCTGGAGGTCGTGCAGCAGCTTCTCGTGGCCCACCGCGTCCAGCACCTCTGGGTCCACCACCACGTGCGCGGAGAGCACCGGCATCCCGGAGGTGATCGTCCAGGCGTGCAGGTCGTGCACGTCCTCCACGCCCGGCAGGCCGAGGATGTGCGTGCGTACCTCCGCCATGTCGACGCCCTTGGGCGCCGCCTCCAGCAGGACGTTCAGCGTCTCGCGGAGCAGTTTCACGGTGCGTGGCACGATCATGAGGCCGATCACCAGTGAAGCGATGGGGTCGGCGGCCTGCCAGCCGGTGATGAGGATGATCGACGCCGCCACCAGCACGGTGAGCGAACCGAGCGTGTCCGCCAGCACCTCCAGGTAGGCACCGCGGACGTTGAGGCTCTCCTTCTGGCCGCGCATCAGCAGCGAGAGGGAGACGGCGTTGGCGACCAGACCCACGAGGGCGAAGGCTATGGCGAGACCGCCCTTGGTCTCGGCCGGGGTGATGAACCGCTCCACCGCCTCGTAGAGCAGGAAGCCTCCCACGCCGAGGAGCAGCACACAGTTCGCGAGGGCCGCGAGTATCTCGGCCCGCGCGAAGCCGAAGGTGCGGTTGCCGCCGGCCGGCCGGTTGGCGAAGTGGATCGCCAGCAGCGCCATCGCGAGACCGACCGCGTCCGTCGCCATGTGGGCGGCGTCGGCGATCAGGGCGAGCGAGTCGGCCAGCACGCCGCCGACGATCTCCAGCAGCATCACGCCGAGCGTGATCGTCAGCGCGACGCGCAGCCGTCCCTTGTAGGCGGAGGCCGCGGTGCCGGTCGGCGGAGGCCCGCCGTGCCCATGCCCGTGGTCGTGCCCAGCCCCCATGAGAACGCCTCCGGTCGTTGGAAATCGTGCTGCCGAGACCTCAGTGAACTACGCCCGCGGGGTACCGGGCAACACGGCACTGAACACCGTTGTCATATCGCCTGACCTGCGGAAACGACCCGCAGGTCAGACGCGTGGAGATCACTTCGAACGGGCTGCCGGGTGCCGCAGGCACCAGCCCTCCCAGGCCGACTCCACCATCTCGCGCACCCCGCGCGAGGCGCTCCAGCCCAGTTCCTCCGCGATCAGGTCGACCGAGGCGACCGCCTTCGCCGCATCGCCCGCGCGCCGCGGCTCGATGACCGGTCCGGCGTCGTAACCGGTGACCTCGCCCACCAGATCGGCGAGCTCGCGCACCGAGACGCCGACCCCGCGGCCGATGTTGACCGTGAGATCACCGGCGCTCTGCTGCTCGGCCAGCCGGCGGGCCACGGTGAGATGGGCGTCGGCCAGGTCCGCGACATGGATGTAGTCGCGGACACAGGTGCCGTCCGGGGTCGGGTAGTCGTCGCCGAAGATGCGAGGTGCCTCACCGCGGGTGATCCGGTCGAAGAACATCGGAATGATGTTGAACACCCCGGTGTCGGCGAGTTCGGGGCGGGCCGCGCCGGCCACGTTGAAGTAGCGCAGACAGGCCGTCGAGATCGAGTGCGCCCGGCCCGTGGCCCGTACCAGCCACTCACCGGCCAGCTTCGTCTCGCCGTACGGATTGATCGGTACGCAGGGAGCCGACTCCGGGATCAGGTCCAGCTCGGGCACCCCGTACACGGCGGCCGACGACGAGAACAGGAACTGCCGCACACCGGCCTCGACGACCGCCTCCAGCAGCACGGTCAGCCCGTGCAGGTTCTCCCGGTAGTAGTGCAGCGGCTGCTCGACGGACTGCCCGACCTGCTTCTTCGCCGCGAGATGGACGACACCGGTGACATCGTGATCGGCGAAGGTACGGTCCAGCAGCTCGCGGTCCAGGACGGCCCCCCGCACGAGCTCGATCTCCTCGGGCAGCCGCTCGGTGACCCCCGACGAGACGTCGTCGAGCACGACGACCTTCTCGCCCGCCGCCGTCATGGCCAGCGCCACATGCGCGCCGATGTATCCCGCTCCACCTGTGATCAGCCAAGTCATGGCCGCCAGCTTAGGGTCTGCCGTTCGGGCCGGGCCGGACGGTTCCTGGGGCCCGCCCCGCGGTTTGTCGGGCGAGGCGGTGATCGACAATGATGAGGCCGCGGACCCTCCCGGGGGTTCCGCCGTGTCGAGCGGGGCGTAAACGGCCAGTGAACTCCGGCCTCAGCGCATCCGATAGCCTCTGCCGACGAGCCGCCGCCCGCACACCGGGCCGAGCCGCCGCGCATCCGCACCCTCGGTTCCAAGGAGTGAGTCCGTCTGTCGACCGCCATCCTCACCGGTCCGCCCGTACCCGGATCGTCGCTCGAGGGCGATCTGCGGTCACTGGGTTTCGACGTACGCGTCGCTCCGGGTGCCGCCGAGAGCGAGGCGCTCCTCGCCGCTGTCCCGGCCGCGGAGCGCGTCGCGCTGGTGGACGCGCGCTTCGTCGGCCACGTCCACTCCCTGCGCCTCGCCCTGACGGACCCCCGCTTCCCGGCGTCCGCGGTCCCCGGCGCGCTCACCGCGCAGCCCGAGGCGCGTGCGGCTCTCGCGAAGGCCTTCGCGGCCACCACGGCACCCGCGCCCGCGGCGGAGACGGCCGCCGGAGCCTCGGACCTGCCCGGTGACGCCGACGCTCCCGGCGCGGCACCGCAGAGCGCGGAGGTGACCCCGGCAGCGGAGGCGGCCGCGGCCGGCCCCCGAACCGCCCTGCGGGCACCCGACCTGCCCGGCCTGCTCGCCGACACCCTCGACTCCGCCGGCACCCTCGTCCACCGGCCCGAGCTCGGCTCGCTCGTCGCGACCGTGCCCGCCGATCCGCAGGCCCGCAACGAAGCCCGTCAGGCCGTCGCCGCCGTCGACGACGAAGAGGTACGGCTGCGGTCGGCCGTGAAGGCCCGGGACGGCTTCTTCACCACCTTCTGCATCAGCCCGTACTCGCGCTACATCGCCCGCTGGTGCGCGCGCCGGGGGCTGACCCCCAACCAGGTCACCACCGCATCCCTGATCACCGCTCTGATCGCGGCCGGTGCCGCGGCCACCGGCACCCGCGGCGGGTACATCGCGGCCGGCCTGCTGCTGCTCTTCTCCTTCGTCCTGGACTGCACGGACGGCCAGCTCGCCCGGTACTCGCTCCAGTACTCGACGATGGGCGCCTGGCTGGACGCCACCTTCGACCGCGCCAAGGAGTACGCCTACTACGCGGGCCTGGCGCTGGGCGCCGCCCGCAGCGGCGACGACGTATGGGCGCTGGCGCTGGGCGCGATGGTGCTGCAGACATGCCGCCATGTCGTGGACTTCTCCTTCAACGAGGCGAACCACGACGCCGAGTCCAACACCAGCCCGACCGCCGCACTCTCCGACAAGCTCGACAGCGTCGGCTGGACGGTGTGGGTGCGCCGCATGATCGTGCTGCCGATCGGTGAGCGGTGGGCCATGATCGCGGTCCTGACCGCGGTGACCACACCCCGGATCGTCTTCTACGCCCTTCTGATCGGCTGCGCCTTCGCCGCCTGCTACACCACGGCCGGCCGGCTGCTGCGCTCCCTCACCCGCAAGGCGCGCAGGACCGACCGCGCCGCGCAGGCGCTGGCGGACCTCGCCGACTCGGGACCGCTCGCGGAGGCGGTCGCGCGCGCGGGCCGCAGGTTCGTCGCCGGGCTCCCGGCGATGGCGCCGCCCGCCATCGCGTTCCTGGGCGGCGCGGGCCTGGTGGCCGCCGCCCTGTTCAGCGAGTACGGATCCATCTGGCCCGTGGTCGCGGCCGTGACGTATGTCATCACCTCCGGTCTCGCCGTCGCCCGCCCCCTCAAGGGCGCGCTCGACTGGCTCGTCCCGCCCGTGTTCAGGGCCGCCGAATACGGGGCGATCCTGGCACTCGCGGTGGCGGCGGACGTGAACGGAGCACTGCCGGCGGCCTACGGCCTGGTGGCCGCGGTCGCCTACCATCACTACGACACGGTGTACCGCATCCGCGGTGGCACGGGCGCGCCGCCGCACTGGCTGGTACGGGCGACCGGAGGACACGAGGGGCGGATCCTGCTCGTCGTGCTGCTGGCCGCCCTGGTCACCGACACCGACTTCACCCTCGCGCTGGCGGCCCTCGCTGTCGCCGTCGCACTCGTGGTCCTCGTGGAGAGCATCCGCTTCTGGGTGTCCTCCGCAGCACCCGCAGTTCATGACGAAGGAGAACCCGCATGATCGGCCTTGTTCTGGCAGCCGGTGCCGGACGGCGTCTACGCCCCTACACCGACACGCTTCCCAAGGCCCTCGTGCCGGTAGGCCCCGAACAGGACGGCGAGGCCACCACCGTCCTCGACATCGCCCTGAAGAACTTCGCGGAGATCGGGCTCACCGAGGTCGCCGTCGTCGTCGGCTACCGCAAGGAGGCCGTGTACGAGCGTCAGGCGGCCCTGGAGGCGAAGTACGGCCTGAAGCTCACCCTCGTCGACAACGACAAGGCCGAGGAGTGGAACAACGCGTACTCCCTGTGGTGCGCCCGTGACGTGCTGAAGAAGGGCGTCATCCTCGCCAACGGCGACACCGTCCACCCGGTCTCGGTCGAGCACTCCCTGCTCGCCGCCCGCGGCGAGGGCCGGAAGATCATCCTCGCCCTCGACACGGTCAAGCAGCTCGCCGACGAGGAGATGAAGGTCATCACGGACGGCGACCGGGCGGTGCAGCGCATCACCAAGCTGATGGACCCGGCCGCCGCGACCGGCGAGTACATCGGCGTCACCCTCATCGAGCCCGAGGCCGCCGAGGAGCTGGCCGACGCCCTGAAGACCACCTTCGAGCGCGACCCCGACCTCTACTACGAGGACGGCTACCAGGAGCTCGTCAACCGTGGCTTCCGGATCGACGTGGCTCCCATCGGCGACGTCCCGTGGGTCGAGATCGACAACCACGACGACCTCGCGAAGGGCCGTGAGATCGCGTGCCTGTACTGACCCGGCTCATCCCGTCCCCGGTCGTCGTCGACATCCGCGCGGGAGCCCTCGACGACCTGGCGGGCCTCCTGGCCGACCAGCGGATCTCCGGATCCGGCAACCTGGCGATCGCCATCAGCGGCGGCTCCGGCCAGACCCTGCGCGAGCGGCTGGCGCCGGTACTCCCGGGTGCCGACTGGTACGAGGTCTGCGACGGCACGATCGACTCGGCCGTGCAGCTCGCCGACGACATCAAGGGCAAGCGGCGCTACGACGCCGTGGTCGGCCTCGGCGGCGGCAAGATCATCGACGTGGCGAAGTACGCCGCGGCGCGGGTCGGACTGCCGATGGTCGCCGTGGCGACGAACCTCGCGCACGACGGACTGTGCTCACCCGTCTCGACGCTCGACAACGACAACGGACGCGGCTCGTACGGCGTCCCCACGCCGATCGCCGTGGTCATCGACCTCGACGTGGTCCGCGGGGCCCCGGTCCGCTACATCCGCTCCGGCATCGGCGACGCCATCTCGAACATCTCCTGCGTCGCCGACTGGGAGCTGTCCCACAAGGTGACCGGCGAGTCCATCGACGGCCTGGCGGCCGCCATGGCCCGGCAGGCCGGCGAAGCGGTCCTGCGGCACCCCGGCGGCATCGGCGACGACGCCTTCCTCACGGTCCTCGCCGAAGGTCTCGTCCTGACCGGCATCTCCATGTCGGTCGCCGGCGACAGCCGCCCCGCGTCGGGCGCCTGCCACGAGATCAACCACGCCTTCGATCTGCTCTACCCGCGCCGTTCCGCTCCGCACGGCGAGCAGGTCGGCCTGGGAGCCGCCTTCGCCATGCACCTGCGCGGCGCCCACGACGAGGCCGGACTCTTCGCGACCGTGCTGCGCAGACACGGGCTGCCCGTGCTCCCGGAGGACCTCGGCTTCACCGCCGACGAGTTCGTCCGAGCCGTGGAGTACGCGCCGCAGACCCGTCCGGGCCGTTTCACCATCCTCGAGCACCTTGACCTCACCACCGATCAGATCAGGGACGCGTACGCCGACTATGCCAAGACCATCCGTAGCTGAACTCCGCCCGGTCGTTCACCCGGCGGGAGTGAAGGACCGGCGCAGCGGAGAGCACTGGGGCGGACGCCTGTACATGCGCGAGATCTCGCTGCGCATCACCCGCCTCCTGGTCACCACGAAGATCACGCCGAACCAACTGACGTACGTGATGACCATCTGCGGCGTGCTCGCCGCCCCGGCGCTGCTGGTGCCGGGCATCTGGGGCGCCGTTCTCGGCGTCGTCGCGGTCCAGCTCTACCTGCTGCTGGACTGTGTCGACGGTGAGGTCGCCCGCTGGAAGAAGCAGTTCTCGCTCTCCGGGGTCTACCTGGACCGTGTCGGCGCCTATCTGTGCGACGCGGCGGTTCTCGTCGGTCTCGGCCTGCGCGCCGCCGACCTGTGGGGCCCGGGGCCGATCGACTGGCTCTGGGCGTTCCTCGGCACCCTCGCCGCACTCGGTGCGATCCTGATCAAGGCCGAGACCGACCTGGTCGGCGTCGCGCGCCACCAGGGCGGACTGCCGCCGGTCAAGGACGCCGCGGCCGAGCCGCGCTCCTCCGGGATGGCTCTCGCCCGCCGGGCCGCCGGGGCGCTCAAGTTCCACCGGCTGGTCCTCGGTATCGAGGCGTCGCTGCTCATCCTGGCGCTCGCCGTGGCGGACCAGATCCGGGGCGACCTGTTCTTCACCCGCCTCGGAGTCGCCGTCCTCGCCGGTATCGCGCTGCTCCAGACGCTGCTGCACCTGGTGTCCGTCCTCGCGTCCAGCAGGCTGAGGTGAGTGCCGTGAAGCCGCTGAAGGTCGGTGCCGTCATCATCACCATGGGCAACCGCCCGGACGACCTGCGCGCGCTCCTCGACTCGGTCGCCAAGCAGGACGGCGACCCGATCGAGACGGTGGTCGTCGGCAACGGGGCCCCGGTGACGGGCGTCGAGGACTTCCCGTTCGTGCGGACCGTGGATCTGCCCGAGAACCTGGGCATCCCCGGCGGCCGCAACGTCGGCATCGAGGCCTTCGGGCCGTCCGGCTCCACCGTCGACGTCCTGCTCTTCCTCGACGACGACGGTCTGCTGCCGGGCACCGACACCGCGGAGCTGGTGCGCCAGGCCTTCGCCGACGATCCGAAGCTGGGCATCGTCAGCTTCCGCATCGCCGACCCGGAGACCGGCCTCACCCAGCGCCGCCACGTCCCCCGGCTGCGCGCCTCCGACCCGATGCGCTCCTCGCGGGTGACGACCTTCCTGGGCGGCGCCAACGCCGTGCGTACGCAGGTCCTCGCCGAGGTCGGCGCCCTGCCCGACGAGTTCTTCTACGCCCACGAGGAGACGGATCTCGCCTGGCGTGCCCTCGACGCGGGCTGGGCCATCGACTACCGCGCGGACATGGTGCTCTTCCACCCGACCATGCCCCCGTCGCGGCACGCGGTCTATCACCGCATGGTGGCCCGTAACCGGGTCTGGCTCGCCCGCCGGAATCTGCCCGCCCCGCTGGTGCCGCTCTATCTCGGTGTCTGGGTGCTGCTCACCCTCGTCCGGCGCCCTTCGGTGTCCGCCCTCAAGGCATGGGTGGGCGGCTTCAGGGAGGGCTGGCGGACCCCCTGCGGTCCCCGCCGGCCCATGAAGTGGCGTACGGTATGGCGGCTCACCCGACTGGGCCGACCTCCTGTCATCTGACAAGCTCGGTCCTGAGAGCATCGGGCGTGTCCGGGTACCCGGCGCGTCCGACGCCGCGCCCCCATCTGCCGCGCATCTTGAAGACGAAAGTTTCAACTTGTGAGTGACACAACCCACGACGGTGCGATCACGATGACCGCCCCGCCATCCGCCGACCAGGGTCTTTCCGCGGCGGATCTCGCCGCCAAGTACGGCCTGTCGGTCAGCGGTGCCCGGCCCGGGATGGCCGAGTACATCAGGCAGCTGTGGGGCCGACGCCACTTCATCCTGGCCTTCTCGCAGGCCAAGCTGACGGCCCAGTACAGCCAGGCGAAGCTCGGCCAGCTGTGGCAGGTCGTGACGCCCTTGCTGAACGCGATGGTCTACTACCTGATCTTCGGGGTCATCCTGGGGACCAGGGAGGGGATCTCCAACGAGGTCTTCATCCCGTTCCTGGTCACCGGCGTCTTCGTCTTCACCTTCACCCAGAGCTCGGTGATGGCGGGTGTCCGGGCGATCTCCGGCAACCTCGGTCTGGTCCGCGCCCTGCACTTCCCCCGGGCGTCCCTGCCGATCTCCTTCGCGCTCCAGCAGCTCCAGCAGCTGCTCTTCTCGATGATCGTGCTGCTCGTGATCGCGGTCGGCTTCGGCAGCTACCCGAGTCTGTCCTGGCTGCTGGTCATCCCGGCGCTGGCTCTGCAGTTCGTCTTCAACACCGGCCTGGCGCTCGTCATGGCCAGGCTCGGCAGCAAGACGCCCGACCTCGCCCAGCTGATGCCCTTCATCATGCGGACGTGGATGTACGCCTCGGGCGTCATGTACTCCATCCCGATCATGCTGGCCGACAAGCCGGCCTGGATCTCGGACGTCCTCCAGCTGAACCCCGCGGCGGTCTACATGGACCTCATCCGCTTCGGTCTGATCGACGGCTACGGCTCGGAGAACCTGCCGCCGCACGTCTGGATGTGGGCCGTGGGCTGGGCGGTCCTCTTCGGCATCTGTGGATTCGTGTACTTCTGGAAGGCTGAAGAACGGTACGGCCGTGGCTGACAAGAACCTGGGGCGCGTCCCCACAGTGATCGCCGACGACGTGCACATCGTGTACCGCGTGCACGGCAGCTCCGGCGGCAAGGGCAGCGCCACCGCCGCCCTGAACAGGATCATCAAGCGTGACAAGGGCGAGTCCCGGGGTGTGCGCAAGGTGCACGCCGTACGGGGTGTCTCCTTCACCGCGTACCGCGGCGAGGCGATCGGCCTGATCGGCACCAACGGTTCCGGCAAGTCCACCCTGCTGCGGGCCATTGCCGGTCTGCTCCCCACCGAGCACGGCAAGGTCTACACCGACGGCCAGCCCTCGCTGCTCGGGGTGAACGCCGCGCTGATGGGCGACCTCACCGGTGAGCGCAACGTCATCCTCGGTGGCCTGGCCATGGGCATGTCGCGTGAGGAGGTCCGCGAGCGCTACCAGGACATCGTCGACTTCTCCGGGATCAACGAGAAGGGCGACTTCATCACCCTGCCGATGCGTACCTACTCCTCGGGCATGGGCGCACGGCTCCGGTTCGCCATCGCGGCGGCCAAGGACCACGATGTCCTGATGATCGACGAGGCGCTGGCGACGGGCGACCGCAAGTTCCAGATCCGCTCCGAGCAGCGCATCCGGGAGCTGCGGGAGCACGCGGGCACGGTGTTCCTGGTCAGCCACAGCCTCGGCTCCATCAGGGACACCTGCGACCGGGTCCTGTGGCTGGAAAAGGGCGAGCTGCTGATGGACGGTCCCACCGCGGAGGTCCTCAAGGCGTACGAGAAGGAGACCGGCCGCTAGATCGCCTTGCGGACCGGTCCGCGAAAAGGCTCCCGCCCTGGCATCCGGGCGGGGGCCTTTCTGCGTCCTGTCAGTCGACGCGTCAGGCGACGGGTCACCGGACGGGCCCGCGTGCGGGCGGGACCCGACAGCCGTCGCCCGAACGTCAAGGGCGAGTCAATTCCTGTCCGGGCAGGGATGGTTGACCGCGATTGGAGTGTTCTTGTAATGCGCGCAACACCCCGGCGTATCACTGGGCGTTGTACAACGTAAGCTGTACCGGTGCTGAATCACGGCAAGTGGGGCGATACGCCCTCGGTATCGCCCCCGACGGGCGGGACCCCGCAGACGGCACGACGGGCGGCGTGTCCGAAATAGGATGGATTGGATCGGCAGTGTAGAACGGGAGATGTGACGGCAATGATCGAAAATCTCCAGCTCCTCGAGGCTTTCGCCGTCCCCTCGCCGGGCAGCCACGTATGACCGGCATCCGGCAGACACGCGTGGCGACCTCGGATGATTCCGCACGTGCCACCCTCGAGAAGGCCGCGGACGAGAACTTTCCCGTGGCCCCCTTCTTCCTGCCGCGCGCCTGGCGCGACGATCTGATGGCCGTGTACGGCTTCGCCCGTCTGGTCGACGACATCGGCGACGGCGACCTCGCCCCGGGCGGCGCGGACGCCCGCCATCTGGGCGTGGACCCGGCCGACGCCGACGACCGTCTCGTGATGCTGGACGCCTTCGAGGCCGATCTGCGGCGCGTCTTCACCCCCGACGCTGACGACACGCCGCACCACCCGCTGCTGCGGGGGCTGCTCCCCACCGTGCACCGCTGTTCTCTCGACCCCGAGCCCTTTGCCGGACTGATCGCGGCGAACCGTCAGGACCAACTGGTCCGGCGCTACAAGACGTACGACGAACTCCTCGCCTACTGCGAGCTGTCCGCCAACCCCGTCGGCCGCCTCGTGCTCCGAATCACCGGCACCGCCAGTCCCGAGCGGGTGCGCCGGTCCGACGCCGTGTGCACCGCGCTCCAGATCGTCGAGCACCTCCAGGACGTGACCGAGGACCTCGCGCGCGACCGGATCTATCTGCCCGCCGACGACATGCAGCGGTTCGGGGTGACGGAGGCCGACCTGGCCGCGCCGGCCGGCAGCGCGGCGGTGCGTGCCCTGATCGCCTACGAGAGCGAACGCGCCGGCCGGCTACTGGACGAAGGCACCCCGCTGGTGGGCAGCGTCCACGGCCGGCTGCGGCTGCTGCTCGCCGGCTTCGTGGGCGGCGGGCGCGCTGCCCTCGCCGCGATCGCGGCCGCCGGTCACGACGTCCTGCCGGGACCGCCCAGACCTGCCAGGACAAGGCTGCTGCGCGAAGTCGGAGCAGTCCTGCGAAGAGCGCGTAGAGAGGGGTGAGCGGGACGATGGAGGGACCGACCGACGTGTCGCCACCGGTGCTGGCCGCGTACAGCTACTGCGAGGCCGTCACCGGACAGCAGGCGCGCAACTTCGCCTACGGGATCAGGCTGCTGCCGACCGACAAGCGGCAGGCCATGTCCGCGCTGTACGCGTTCTCCCGTCGTGTCGACGACATCGGCGACGGCACGCTCGCGCCCGAGGCCAAGCGTGACCGCCTCGAAGTGACGCGGGCCCTGCTGGACCGCGTCAGGCAGGGGGCGATCGCCGAGGACGACACCGACCCGGTCGCCGTCGCCCTCGCGGACGCGGCACAGCGCTTCCCGATCCCGCTCGACGGGCTCGACGAGCTCATCGACGGCGTCCAGATGGACGTCCGCGGCGAGGCCTACGAGACCTGGGACGACCTCAAGGTCTATTGCCGCTGCGTGGCGGGCGCGATCGGACGGCTCTCCCTCGGCGTGTTCGGCACCCAGCCCGGCGCACGCGCAGCCGAACGCGCTCCCGAGTACGCCGATACGCTGGGTCTCGCCCTCCAACTCACGAACGTCCTGAGGGACGTTCGTGAGGACGCGGCCAACGGGCGCACCTACCTGCCCGCCGACGACCTCGCCAAGTTCGGCTGTTCCGCCGGATTCCACTCCGCGACCCCGCCCGCCGGCTCCGACTTCGCGGGCCTCGTCCACTTCGAAGTACGGCGTGCCCGCACCCTCTTCGCCGAGGGCTATCGGCTGCTGCCCATGCTCGACCGGCGCAGCGGCGCCTGTGTCGCCGCCATGGCCGGCATCTACCGCCGGCTGCTCGGCCGCATCGAACGCGACCCCGAGGCGGTGCTCCGCGGCCGTGTCTCACTGCCCGGCCGTGAGAAGGCGTTCGTGGCGGTGCGCGGTCTGTCGGGGCTCGACGCCCGGCACATCACCCGTCAGAGAGGGCGCGCCTGATGCCACGGCCCGACACGCACAACCGGCGGGCAACCGTCCGCACCGGTCCGGCGTCCCTGACGGCGACGGCCCGAGGGGAGGTCGCATGACGGACGAGGACATGCGTTCCCGGCACGCGGTGGTGATCGGCGGAGGACTGGCCGGAATCACCGCGGCGCTTCAGCTCGCCGACGCGGGCGTAGGCGTCACTCTCGTCGAAGGCCGCCCACGACTGGGCGGCCTCGCCTTCTCCTTCCAGCGCGGCGCCCTGACCGTCGACAACGGCCAGCACGTCTATCTGCGCTGCTGCACCGCCTACCGCTGGTTCCTCGATCGCGTCGACGGCGCCGCGCTGGCTCCGCTCCAGGACCGGCTGGACGTCCCCGTCCTGGACGTGGCCGCAGCCGGCGGGCCCCGGCTCGGCCGGCTGCGCCGCACGGCGTTGCCCGTGCCGCTGCACCTCGCTGCCGGTCTCGCCACCTACCCGCATCTCTCGCTCGCCGAGCGGGCGAGCGTCGGACGCGCAGCGCTTGCGCTCGCCCGGCTCGACCCGGCCGATCCCGCGCTGGACGGCATCGACTTCGCGACCTGGCTCGGGCGGCACGGTCAGTCGCGGCGCACCATCGAGGCGCTCTGGGACCTGGTGGGAGTCGCGACGCTGAACGCCACCGCGCCGAACGCCTCCATGGGGCTCGCCGCGATGGTCTTCAAGACCGGGCTGCTCTCCGAGCCGGGCGCCGCGGACATCGGCTGGGCCCGGGTGCCGCTCGGCGACCTGCACGACACCCTCGCCCGCAAGGCCCTCGACTCCGCCGGCGTCCGCACCGAGCTGTCGAACCGGGTACGCGCCGTCTCCCGCGCGGAGCACGGCCGGTGGCACGTGGACATCGCCGGCGAGCGGCTGGAGGCCGATACCGTCGTCCTCGCCGTGGCGCAGCGCGAGGCCCACGCCCTGCTGCCCGAGGGCGCCGTCGAGGACCGCGACCGGCTGCTCGACATCGGTACCGCGCCGATCCTCAACATCCACGTCGTGTACGACCGCAAGGTGCTGCGCCGGCCGTTCTTCTCCGCGCTGGGCACCCCGGTGCAGTGGGTGTTCGACCGTACCGAGGCATCGGGACTGACGGAAGGTCAGTACCTGGCGCTCTCCCAATCGGCCGCCCAGGACGAGATCGACACCCCTGTCGCCGAACTGCGCGCACGCTATCTGCCGGAGCTGGAGCGGCTGTTGCCCGCGGCCCGCGGTGCGCAGGTGCGCGACTTCTTCGTCACCCGTGAGCGCACGGCGACCTTCGCACCGTCCCCGGGCGTCGGCAGGCTGCGCCCCGGTGCCCGAACCCGTGCGCCGGGGCTGTACCTTGCGGGCGCGTGGACCGCCACCGGCTGGCCCGCGACCATGGAGGGTGCCGTGCGCAGCGGCTTCAGCGCCGCCGGCGCCGCCCTCTCCGCTCTCGGCCGCTCCCATGAACATCCGCTCAAGGAGGCGGCGTGAGCATCAGTACTGGAACAAGAGGAGAGACCGTGCCGACAGTGCCTTCGGCGAACCCGGCTGACGACACCGCAGCGGAGGTGGACATCGTCGCGCTGCTGGAGCGCGGGCGGACCATGTCGACGCCGGTGCTGCGTGCGGCCGTGGACCGGCTCGCACCGCCCATGGACACCGTCGCCGCGTACCACTTCGGCTGGATCGACGCCGAGGGCCGGCCTTCGGACGGTGACGGCGGCAAAGCCGTACGCCCCGCGCTCGCCCTGCTGTCCGCCGAGGCGGCCGGAGCGTCGCCCGAGACCGGCATCCCCGGTGCGGTCGCCGTCGAGCTGGTGCACAACTTCTCGCTGCTGCACGACGACCTGATGGACGGCGACGAGCAGCGCCGTCACCGCGACACCGTGTGGAAGGTGCACGGCCCGGCCCAGGCGATCCTCGTCGGGGACGCGCTGTTCGCCCTGGCCAACGAGGTCCTGCTGGAGCTCGGCACGGTCGATGCCGGCCGGGCGACCCGGCGGCTGACCACCGCGACCCGCAAGCTGATCGACGGACAGGCCCAGGACATCTCCTACGAGCACCGCGAGCGGGTCACCGTCGAGGAGTGCCTGGAGATGGAGGGCAACAAGACCGGGGCGCTGCTCGCCTGCGCCGTCTCCATCGGCGCCGTGCTCGGCGGGGCGGACGACCGCACCGCCGACACACTGGAGGCGTACGGCTACCACCTCGGACTCGCCTTCCAGGCCGTGGACGATCTGCTGGGCATCTGGGGCGACCCGGACGCCACCGGCAAGCAGACCTGGAGCGATCTGCGCCAGCGCAAGAAGTCCCTGCCGGTCGTCGCCGCGCTCGCCGCCGGCGGACCGGCCTCGCAGCGCCTCGGGGAGCTGCTCGCGGCCGACGCCAAGAGCAACGACTTCGACAGCTTCTCCGAGGAGGAGTTCGCCACCCGGGCAGCCCTCATCGAGGAGGCCGGCGGCCGTGAGTGGACCTCTCAGGAGGCCCGCAGGCAGCACGCGATCGCCGTCGGCGCCCTGAACGGCGTCGAGATGCCCGCGCACGTCCGGGCGCAGCTCGTCGCGCTCGCCGACTTCGTCGTCGTCAGGAAGAGATGATCGCTATCGCCCGCACCATATGAATCGCAGTCGCCCTTGCGCCGGCCGATGACCTGCTCCTGCTTCTTCAGCGTCAGCTGCTCCCAGTCGTCGAGGAGCATCCGGAT